>JBDTXY010000524.1:0-2507 GCA_040005945.1 Acidobacteriota bacterium | reverse complement strand
TTCCCGATTCCCGATTCCCGACAAATCGCCTTTCAAGTTGACCGCGGTGTACCGCGGCCGTCTCGCTCCCCTGCGGTCGCTCGGCTCCCGATTCCCGATCTCCGATCCCCGCTCACCGGTCCTCCCGATAGTGCGACCCCTTCGAGACCCGGTTCTCCGACGCCGCGCGCTGGATGGCCAGGGCGGTCTGGACTCCGTTGCGCAGCCCGAGGAGCGCGTCGGACATCGTTCCCCGGCGGTAGAAATCCTCGATCTCGACCTGCAGCTCGGCCAGGATCCGGCTCGCCCGGTCGAGCCGCTTCTCGGAGCGGAGGAGCCCCACGTAGTTCCACATGGTGTGGCGGATGACCATCCAGTCCTGCGCGATCAGGGCGGGATCGACCGGCTCGTTCTCGGGCTGCCAGGGTCTCACTTGGGGGAGGGTCTCCCCCCGGCGTCGGAGCACTTCCGCCGCGGCGGCCTTCCCGGCGCGCCATCCCCAGAGCAGCCCCTCGAGGAGCGACGTGGAGGCCAGCCGGTTCGCTCCGTGAACGCCCGTGCACGAGACTTCTCCCGCGGCGCGCAGATGGCCGAGGGTCGTGCGCCCGTTGCCGTCGACGGCGACGCCGCCGCAGGAGTAGTGGGCGGCGGGCACGACGGGCACCGGACCGGCGGTCAGGTCGAAGCCGAGCTCCAGGCAGCGGGCGGTCAATCCGGGGAACCTTTCGCGGATCCACGAGGCCGGCTTGTGCGAGATGTCGAGGAGCACGTGGGGGTCGTCGCGCTCCAGCATCCGCTGGTGGATCGCCCGGGCGACGATGTCGCGCGGCGCGAGCTCGGCATCGGGATGAACAGCGCTCAGGAACTCCTGGCCCGAGGCGTCGGTGATCCGCGCGCCCTCGCCCCGCAGCGCCTCGGTTAAGAGCAGCCGCCCTTTCGCGTGGACGAGCGCGGTCGGATGAAACTGGATGTACTCGAGGTTCAACAAGCGGGCGCCGGCGCGCCGCGCCATCGCGATGCCGTCGCCGCGCGCGCCCTGTGGATTCGTCGTGTGGAGATACACCTGGCCGAGACCGCCCGTCGCGAGGATCGTCTCGTGCGCGAGGTGAGGCGTCACGGCGCCGGACTTCCGCTCGAGGAGGTAAGCGCCGATCGCGCGCGGCGGCCTGTACCGATCGGTCGCCCGTCTCGAGTCGTGCGAGAGAGTGAGCAGGTCTACGGCGGTCGTTTCGAGGCGCCACTCGATGCGCGGCTCGGCGCGGCAGGCCGCCAGGAGCGCGCGCTCGATCGGCATGCCGGTCTCATCCTTTACATGCAGAACGCGGGGCACCGAATGCGCGCCTTCGAGCGTCCAGTGGAAGCCGGCGCCTTCGCGGTCGAACGGAACTCCGAGCTCCTCGATCAGCAGACGGTCCACGAGCTCGGGGCCTTCACGCGCGAGAAGCTCCACCGCCTCGGGGGAGCAGAGGCCATCGCCGGCTTTTTCGATGTCCTCCGCGAGCTGCCCGGGAGTGTCGCCCGGGGGGCGGCCCACGATCCCGCCCTGCGCCCAGAACGTGTTGGATTCCCGCGCTTCGGCGGCGCGAGTCACGACGGTGGCGCGCACGCCTTCCCGCGCGACCGCGAGAGCCGCAGTGGCGCCGGCGATCCCCGTGCCGAGGATCAGGACTTCGGTCTCGTCACTCATCGGGGACGTCCACGTCGAGATCGAGCGCGAGATCGGCGGCCCGCACCGAGTGGGTGAGCGCGCCGACGGAAACACAGTCCGGCCCGGCGAGCGCATACCGGCGCACGGTCGCGAGGCTCATGTTTCCTGAGGCCTCGATCCAGGGCGTCGGCTGGCGCTGCCGCGCGATCGCCGCCCAGCGCGCGACCGTGTCCGGGGTCTGGTTGTCGATGAGGATCTGATCGGCGCCCGCCTCGAGTGCTTCCCGCAGCTCGTCCTCCGTTTCCACCTCCGCTTCCACGATGCCGCCCGGCGGCAGGAGCGCCCGGGCGGCGGCGACGGCACGCCCGACCCCTCCGGCGAGGCGTCGATGGTTGTCCTTGATGAGGACCTGGTCGGACAGGGTGCCGCGGTGGTTCACACCGCCTCCGTCCCGCACGGCCTCGCGGTCGAAGGCGCGCAGTCCCGGCGCCGTCTTCCGCGTGTCGTAGATGCGGCACGAGGTGCCCGCGACCGCGTCGACGAACCGGCGGGTCTCCGTTGCCACGCCGGACATCCTCTGGAGGAGATTCAACGCGACCCTCTCCGCTGTCAGAAGCGCCCGCGCGCGCCCGGCGAGCTCAGCCACGACAGTTCCTGCTTCGACGCGATCGCCGGCGGCCACGGCGCCCCTCCACGACATCTCCGGATCGAGAAGCTCGAATGTGCGCCGGGCGGCGTTGAGGCCCGAGACGACGCAGGCGCTTCGCGCCACGAGGGCGCCCCGCGCGGTCGCAGCGGGCGGGACGGTGGCCTCGCTCGTGATGTCTCCGCTGCCGATGTCCTCGGCCAGAAACTCGCGCAGGCGGAGGTCGAGCGCCTC
>JBDTXY010000523.1:0-2514 GCA_040005945.1 Acidobacteriota bacterium | reverse complement strand
CCGCTTCTCGGCCCGCTCGTGAAGCGAGCGTCTGAGAAGCCGCAGACAGAGCACGCCGCCGAACCCCAGTCCCGTCCCGAGCACGATGATCGAGATCGGGACTCGATAGGCGCCGAGCCGGTCCGGCAAGCCGAGACGCAGGGTCAGGAGCACGAGGGAGGACCAGACGGCGGCGTTCACGAACGCCTTCAGCTCCCGCATCCCAACATAGCGCCAGATGAATCTGTGTACACCGGCGGCGTGCAACGCCGCGAACTGGAGCACAACAACGAGCGGGAGCTGCGTCAACGCCCCCAGGAGGACGACGCGCGGGAGCGCGAAGTCGAATCGCAGAACGTAGGCCACGGCAAAGGCGGCGCTCAGGATGCCGACGTCGCAGATCATCTGGACGCGGCGCGTCAGAACGTGGGGGCGGAGGCCGTCCAGGCGCATCATTTCTTCTCTTCAGACCTCGCCCCGCACGGAGGGGTGTTCATTCGAAAGGACACCAATGTGAGCAGGACCCCCGGAGAGAACACTCCGGCAGTTGCCCCAGGAGAACCTGGTGTGAGAACCCCCCCTGCTGGCGATGAAGCCGCGTGACGACCGGGCCATAACGACTCAATGCGCCTCATATCACCGCCCCGCCCGAAAAGCCAGGAAAAGCCGAACGCCCCCGCCTTCGGGTACCCGGTTGTTCATTCGCGCGAACGTTCACTCGTTAGCGTGGGTGAACTTATATTCAAAATTAGACCTTGTCAACCCCAAAGAAAGAGCAAACAATCCGTTAACAGATGGCGAAGGGCTCGATCACCATTCACGAAGCGGCCGGATCCGACTGGTGGCAGACCTTTCTGGCCGTGCGCTCGCAGGAAGCTCTTGCAGGCGGCAAGTCGGGGGACGGGCCCGTCGCGAGGATTCTCCTCAGGGAGGCCCTCGCCTTCCGCGTGTCGCAAGGGAAGCCGTTTCTCGACAAGGACGCACCCTTCCCCGAACAGAGCGCCGCCCTCCAGCCGATCGTGGCCAGGGGAACGCGCCATCGCCGCACGCCCTCGGGCGAGCGCGAGCGGTTCGCGTCGGTCGCCGCGAAGAAAACCCATTCCTAGGGCGGGGAATCAGGCTTCCGCGGCTCGCCCCGCACGTCTTCGAGCGTGACGGCCGGGCGGCGCAGGAGTCGGACCGCTACGAGCGCCGTCTCGAGAATCACCCGGAGATCGCTCCCGGCGGTTCGCTCTTCGAGATACGACTCATAGCCCCTGAGCTTGAAAGGCTGCAGTAGGTCCCGGTAGAAACCTTCGCGGTCTCCCCCGCAGGCGGCCAGCAGGCTCTCTTCGTCACGCAGCGCCAGCGAGACCGGGTCCGTGATCCCGGGCCGCACGGAGAGAATTCGTCGCCAGAGTTCGTTCCTGAGATCCACGTACGCCGGCGCCTCGGGGCGGGGCCCGACGAGCGACATGTCGCCGACGAGGACGTTCCAGAGCTGCGGCAGCTCGTCCACCTTCAGGCGGCGAAGGAAGCGCCCCACGCGTGTGATGCGTTCGTCGCCGGCCGCCGTGACCTCGGGGCCGATACCGGCCTTCATCGTCCGGATCTTCCAGAGGCGATACCGCCGGCCGTCCCGGCCAACCCTCTCGTGAACGAAGAAGGGCGAGCCGGGCGAATCGAGGACGACGGCGAGGGACGCGACAGCCAGAAGAGGAGACACGAGAGCAAGACCGGCCGCGGCGAGGACCACCTCCACCGCGCGCGGCAGCCCCGGGCGCAGTACCCGACCGGGCTCTGCCCGCGAGATCACGGCGAGCGCCGGGTGCGACAACAGAGCTCCGTCACGGCCCGCACGACATGCCTGATCTCTCGTGTCGTCATACCGGGAAAGAGCGGCAGGCTCACGAGGCGGGGCCAGAGGGCCGACGCGACGGGGAGATCGCGCGCGCGCCAGCCGTAGGTTCTCAGGTAGTACGGATGAAGGTGAAGAGGGCGCCAGTGGACCGAGCAGCCGACGCCCGCTTTCTTGAGTTCCTCCATGAACCGGTTGCGGTCCATGGAGAGCCGCTCGAGCCGCAATCGAATCGGGAAGAGATGCCACGCGTGCACACGGTCCGCCGGATCGGGCGGCGTCTCGAGCTCCTCGACCGGGGCCAGGGCTTCGCGATAAACCTTCGCCACGGCCTCACGCGCCTGCCGCAGCTTTTCGGCGCGCGCGAGCTGGTGAATCCCGATGGCCGCGGCGACGTCGGTCAGGTTGTACTTGAATCCCGGCGCGAGGATGCGGTAGTCCCAGCTGCCGCCTCCCGTGTACCGGCCCCACGCGTCGTGCGAAAGCCCGTGAAGGGACATGAGCCGCATCCGCTCCGCGAGCGCCCGCTTCTCCGTTACGGCCATTCCCCCTTCGCCGGTCGTGATCGTCTTGTTGGCATAAAAGGAGAAACACGCGACCGCCGACGTCGCTTCGCCGCAGCGGCGCCAGCGCGGGCGGCCTGAACGGCGGAAGGCCGCGGGGAACGCATGCGCGGCGTCTTCGGCGACCCAGAGCCG
>JBDTXY010000522.1:0-2514 GCA_040005945.1 Acidobacteriota bacterium | reverse complement strand
GCGTGTCGGCGACCGTCGCCGCCCGTTGGGCTCCCTTCACGTTGCGATACGAGAGCGGGATGTCCAGGTTCTCGGCGACCGTGAGGTTGTCGAGCAGGTGATACTGCTGGAACACGAAGCCCACGTACTTCTTGTTGAGCTCGATACGGTCTTTCGGTTTGAGACGGTGGACTTCGTGCTCGAGCAGGCGGTACTCGCCCGTCCAGTCATGATCCAGCATGCCGAGGATCGATAGGAGGGTCGACTTGCCGGCCCCGGAAGGGCCCATGATCGTCACGAACTCGCCCGGAGCGATTGCCAGCTGGATGCGACGCAGGACGAAGGTCTGTCCGGCCTTCGTCGCGAAGCTCTTCTCGAGGTTGGAGAGTTGGATCATCGTTCGCCTCAATCCCTCAAGACGGAGTTGGGATCGACCCGCAGCGCGCTGCGCGCCGGGATCACGCACGCGGCCAGCACGACCGCGGACAAGAGAAGGGCGACGCCGCCGAACGTGGCCGGATCCGAGGGCCCGATCCCGAAGAGCAGGCTCGCCAGGAACCGCGAGAGACCCAGCGCGGCCAGCCCCCCCGCGACCATGCCCGCGGCCGCCAGGCGCATCGCTCCCTTGATGACCAGGGCGAGCACGTCCGCGGGCCGGGCGCCCAGCGCCTTGCGGATCCCGATCTCGCGCCGCCGCTCGGCCACGCCGAACGAGACGACCCCGTAGATGCCCACGGAGGCGAGCACGAGGGCCAGGACGCCGAAGAGACCCAGCAGCAGCGCCGTGAACCGGCGGCTGGCCACGGACTCGGTCAGATATTCCGTCATCGGGAGGACGCGGGACACGGACTGCTCCGGATCCACCGCGCGCACCGCGGCGATCGCCGCCTTCTCGAGGGAGAGCGGCGAACCGGACACCCGCGCGACCAGGGTCATCGAAGACATCGGCCCCTGTGCCCAGGGAATGAAGACCTCCGGGCGCGAGGCAATGTCGAGGCTCTCCTGCCGGACGTCCGCCACCACGCCGACGATCTCGCGAAACGGAGTCCGGTCCTTGGGAAAGCCCTGCTTGATCTGCTTGCCGAGCGGGTCCCCGTTGGGCCACCACTTCCTGGCGAAGCTTTCGTTGACGATGACGACCTTGGCCGAGTCGGCGCCGTCGGCCTCGGTGAAGAAGCGGCCCTTCACGAGCGGGATCTGAAGCGTCGCAAAGTACCCGGGCTCCGCTACGTTCCACGCCGCGCTGGGCAACTCCGACTGGGGCGGCGCGGGCCGGTCGGAGAGCATGTACACGGAGCCCCAACACGGGCCGGAAAGCGGTGGGCAGTAGACGGCGCTGGCCGACCGGACGCCCGGCAATGGCCGGATGCCCTCCACCGCGCGGCGAAAGAAGAGTTGACGCTCCAGATCCTTCGCGTACTTGGCCTCGGGCAACGTCACGTCCAGCGCGAGGACGTGATCCGAATTGAACCCCGGGGAAATTGCCTGCACGCGCTGCAGACTCCGAATCAGGAGTCCCGAGCCGACGACCAGCACGAAGGCCAACGCGACTTCCGAGACGAAGAGCACGGTGCGGAAGCGCTGGCGCGAACGGCCGAGGGTCGAGCCCCGCCCGCCCTCGCTCAAGGCGGCCTGTGGGTCCGTCCGGGACGCGGAGACCGCGGGCGCCAATCCAAAGAGCACGCCGGTCGCCACGGAGATGGCGAGCGTGAAGAGCAGGACCCGCGGATCGATGCGCGTCTCCGCGAGGCGAGGGATGGCCGTGGGAGCCAGGCGCAGCAGCGGACCGATCGCCCAGGAGGCCACGATCAAGCCGAGCACGCCGCCCAGGGACGAGATCATCAGGCTCTCGGTGACGAGCTGGCGCATGATCCGCCCGCGCCCGGCGCCCAACGCGGCCCGGATCGCCAGCTCCTTCTGCCGGGACGCCGCGCGCGCGAGTTGCAGGTGCGCGACGTTGACGCAGGCGATCAACAGCACGAGGCCGACGGCGGTGAGCAGAGTCCAGAGCGCCGGCTGCACGTCGCGGAACAGTTTCTCAGAGAGAGGCACGGCCGCTGCGGTCTGGCCGCTGTTGGAGTCGGGGTACTGGAGCTCGAGCAGTCGCATGATTCCGGAAATCTCGGTCCGGGCTTGGGAGAGCGTGGCGCCCGGCGCCAGGCGAGCGAGGACCCTCGCGTTCGAATGGTTGCCGCGGTTCAACCAGGCGGGCTCGGCCCCGTAGAGTCCGATCGGCCGGTACAGTGCGACATGCTGCGGGAAGAACGCGAAGCCGCGCGGCAGAACGCCGATCACCGTGTGGGCGACCGCGTCGAGCCGGATGACCTTGCCCACCGCCGTGGGATTCGCGCCGAGGCGGGTTCGCCAGAATTCGTCGCTCACGACGACGGCCGGCGGCGCGCCCGGCTTGTCCTCGCCCTCGAGGAACACACGGCCCAGCGCGGGGCGGGCGCCGAGGAGCGGAAAGAAGGCCGCCGACACCTCGCCGACGTGAAGGAGCTCGGGCTCCTGCGCCCCGCTGGCGGTCATGTCGTT
>JBDTXY010000521.1:0-2550 GCA_040005945.1 Acidobacteriota bacterium | reverse complement strand
GCCTACGCTGCGCTCCGGCTCCCGCGACGCGAGTCGTTTCGCTCGCCCGGACTCTCGAGACTTGGTCGCGTTGCGAGCGGTTGAGCCTTTCCGGCGAACGAGTATGCGACCTTGAAATCGCCAGAGCGCCGCTCGCTCGAGGCGGTGTTTCTGCGAGAAGCGACGTGCTGCGGTACGATTTACCTACTTTGATCCGGTGCCCCAACTGCTCCTCGGAGGTCGACGAGGCCGCCGCCGCGTGCGGGTGGTGCGGCCAGTCGATGTCGCCGGCCTCGAAGCTGGAGACGGGCCTGGCGTCGCCCTCGGTCGCCGCGGCGGCTCAGCGCCGCCCGATCTCCTCCGTCGTGGGCCGCCTGGCCTCATCCGACGCGATCGACTCCGGCGGATTCACGCCCGGCGCGATTCTCGTCGAGCGGTACCGGATCATCGGGCTCCTCGGCCGTGGTGGCATGGGCGAGGTCTATCGCGCGGACGACCTGAAGCTCGGCCAGCCGGTCGCGCTGAAGTTCCTGCCCAGGGAGTTCTCGCAGAACAAGGAGCGGCTCGAGCGATTCTTCGCCGAGGTCCGCAACGCGAGGCAGGTGGCGCACCCGAACGTCTGCCGCATGTACGACATCGGCGAGTACGGCGATCAGCACTTCCTGTCGATGGAGTACGTGGACGGCGAGGACCTCGCTTCCCTCTTGAAGCGCATCGGTCGGCTGCCGCCGGACAAGGCGCTCGACATCGCGCGGCAGCTATGCGCGGGCCTGGCGGCGGCGCACGAGCGGGGGATTCTCCATCGGGACCTGAAGCCCGCCAACATCATGGTGGATGGGCGCGGCCGCGCTCGCCTGATGGACTTTGGTCTGGCCGCGATCGCGGAGGAAGGCGCCACGGAGGGCGAGACCTCCGGGACACCCGCCTACATGGCTCCCGAACAGTTCGCCGGCAAGGGATCCTCGGTGCGGAGCGATCTCTACGCGCTCGGCCTCGTCTTCTACGAGCTCTACACGGGCAAGCGCGCCTTCGACGCCGTCACGATCGGGGGATACCGGCGAAAGCACGCGGAGGATTCGCCGACGCTGCCGTCGGCGGTGCTTCCGGACTTCGACCCCGTCGTCGAGAGGGTGATCCTGCGCTGCATCGAGAAGGACCCGCAGCAGCGGCCCTCCTCCGCGGCGCAGGTCGCGGCCGCGCTGCCGGGCGGCGATCCGCTGGCCGCGGCGCTGGCGGCCGGGGAGACTCCGTCGCCCGAGATGGTCGCGGCGGCGGGGGGGCGGGGCGCGATCTCGCCGGCGACCGCGCGGCGCCTCCTGCTCGCGCTCGCGGCGGTCGTCGTGCTCTCGATCTTCCTGACGCCACGCGCGAACATCGCCGCCTTCGTGGGTCTGGAGAAGTCCCCCGAGCTCCTGCGCGAGCGCGCGCGAGAGATCCTCAAGGGCGCGGGCCTGGCGCAGAAGCCCGCCGACTTCGCGAACGTGTTCTCGACCGACCACGAGTTTCTCCGTTGGGCCGCGGAGAACCGCCGCCTGCGCGCGGACCTCTCGCGCGACGCCGTCGCCTTCGACTATCGGCAGGCCCTGCTTCCGCTGATGCCGTCCGCGGACACGGGACCTTTTCCGTTGCCGCAAGTGGTTCCAGACGAACCGCCCCCGCTGCAGGCGGGCATGGCGGAGGTCGTGCTGGATACTCGCGGCAGGCTCCGGATGCTCGCCGTCGTCCCTCCCGAGCGCGAACGGGATTTGGCGGCGCCCGCATCCGAGACCGACTGGAGATACCTGTTTAGCCAGGCCGGCCTGGACCTGAACAGCTTCACTCCGGTGGATCCACGCTGGACTCCGCGCAACTATGCGAGTGTCCGAGCCGCATGGGAGGGCTCGCATCCCGAGCATCCCGGCGTCACGATGCGCGTCGAGGCCGCCTCGTACCGCGGCCGGCCGGTGAGCTTCCGATGGATCGGGCCCTGGACCCGGCCGAGCCGGGATCCGGAGGGCCGGGCCGGCCAAGAGGCGGGACAGCTCGTGTTCGAAGGGTTGCTGCTCTTCTTCCTCATCGGGGGAGCCCTCGTCGCCCGCCACAACCTGCGTGCGGGCCGGGGCGACAGGCGCGGAGCGATTCGGATCGGCGCGGCGGTCCTCGTTCTCCAGGCGGCGATGTGGGTCTTGGGCGCGCACCATGTCGCCTCGGCCGACGAGGGTTGGATCTTCATCGTGGGCTTCACCAACGCCGTGGGAATGGGAGCGGGGTTCTGGGTCATCTACATGGCGCTCGAGCCGTTCGCTCGCCGCCGCTGGCCGGAGATGCTGGTCTCGTGGACCCGGGCCATCTCGGGGCGCTGGCGCGACCCGCTCGTGGGTCGGGACCTTCTGATCGGGGCGGTCGTGGGCACGGCGCTCGGGCTGCTCCTGGGCCCGCTCCGCGTGCTGCTGCCATTGAAGCTCGGGATTCCTGCCATGCCCCATGCGCTCGACGAGAAGACGCCGACCACGCCCGGACTCGCGGTCGCCTGGCTCATCTCCACGTTCGTCTTCTCGTCATTCTGGGTTCTCGGGCTCGTGTTCCTGCTCG
>JBDTXY010000520.1:0-2553 GCA_040005945.1 Acidobacteriota bacterium | reverse complement strand
GCACTCCACCGAGCAGACTCGCGATCGACTGCCCTCTCGCGCGCGCCAGGAGGTCGACATAGGCGAGCTCCAGGCCCGCCCGAGCCATCGGGTGCCCGCGGAAGGCGCCAAGTCGTCCGGCGACGTCCGAGAGTCCCCCGGGACGGGACCCCAGGAGAGCCGGAGCGAAGAACTCCCGCACCACGTGGACCACCGTCCCCACCGTTTCGTAGCTGTACAGCGGCCGCTCGCCGGCAACGATCTCTCCCCAGCCCTCGAGGCCCTCCGCCTCCAGCTTGGCCAGAACGATCAAGCGCGAGCTGACCCGTCCGAAGCTCGTCTCGAACGGTTCGACCAGATCGAGGCGAAGCAGCCGGATCTCGACGACGTCGATGCGAAGAGGCGTCGTGTGGCGCGCCTCGTGAACTAGGCTCAACGCCTTGAACTCGCCAGGATCCTGCGCCGAGCGCCGCGGGCGGAAGGATCGCTCCGTCCAAACAACATTTGTTGCTCGACGCTAGCAGAGCCCGGCGCGAGCCGTCAAGGCGGCAAACCGGGCAGTCAAGAATGACGGCCTGAACGCCGCTTTGCATCACTTGTTGCAACCCCCGCGGATTCGCGGGTCGGGTTGCCAACCGAACCGCGATGACCCTCGTCTGAGATCTTCTAGGCCCAGTCAACGCGGATTGTCGGCGGAGTCCGCAGGGTCTGCATCACGACGCAGTATTGCTCGGTCTTCGTGCGCAGCGCAGCGAGCTGCTCCGCTGTGGCGCCGGGCGCCGTGACGCCGATCGTCACGCGAATGCTCTCGAAGCCGACCGGCACGGCCTTGGACACGCCCAGGGTGCCGCTCAAGTCCAGGTCCCCTTCGACCCCGACTTCGATGCGTTCCGTCGGGATCTCCATGGCCGCCGCCACCATCTGACACGTGATCTGGGCGCACGCCGCCAAAGCGCCGAGCAACAGGTCGCCCGAGCAGGCCGCGGTGCCGGGACCTCCGACTCCCTGGTGCGCCTCGGCCTCGTAGACGGCGCGACCGATGTCCACGGAGCACGCGACCGGCGCCCCGGTCCCGCTTCCGGACGCGCGCAGCGTGATCACGGAGCTCTTCGGGTCCGATCGGTATCGGTCCTTGAGCGGTTTTTGCAGCGATCGGAGGTTCATCGCGCTCCCCCTCGGTGGCAAGTCTCCCCAATGCGACCTATAGGTTGGGCTGCGGCGTGTAGCGCAGGTACGGCTTGATCGTCCGCGAGCCCTTGGGAAACTTCTTGAGAACATCCGCGTCCGGCACGGCCGGGACGATGATGCAATCCTCTCCCGCCTTCCAGTTGGCCGGCGTCGCGACCTGATGCTTCGCCGTCAGCTGGAGCGAATCGATGACGCGCAGGAGCTCGTCGAAGTTGCGTCCGGTGGACGCCGGGTAGGTCAGCGTGAGCTTGACCTTCTTGTCGGGCCCGATCACGAACACCGAACGGACGGTGAAGTTCTCCGAGGCGTTGGGATGGATCATATCGTAGAGGACCGAGACCTTCCTCTCCGGGTCGGCGATCATCGGAAAGTTGACCGTCGTGTTCTGGGTCTCGTTGATGTCCTGGATCCAACCATCGTGGTCTTTCAAGGGATCCACGCTCAACCCGACGACCTTGACTCCGCGCTTCTCGAACTCGGGCTTGATCTTGGCGACGTAGCCGAGTCTCTGTCGTGCAGACGGGTGTGTAGTCCTTCCGGTGCGAGAAGAGCACGGCCCACGTGTCGGCGATCCCCTCGTGAAAGCGGATCGGTCTCTCGGTCGTTTCGGCGGTGAAGTCGGGTGCGGTATCTCCGACTCTCAAGGCCATGAGGACACCTCCTTGGGCAAGCTCCGTTACGGCAGGGGGCAAGGTATAGCGCAAGCCAGCCTCCAAGTGCTGGCCGCGAGCGGGCCGGCGTTATACGGTATGGGGACCTCGTGAGCCTGGCAGCCGGCTTCCGTCTCGGCCCGTACGAAGTCCTTTCGCCGCTGGGCGCGGGAGGAATGGGCGAGGTCTACCGCGCCCGCGACACGCGTCTCGACAGGATCGTCGCGATCAAGGTCCTGCCGCAGCACCTCTCGGCGTCTTCCGAGATCCGCCAGCGCTTCGAGCGGGAGGCCAAGACCGTCTCCCAGTTTTCGCACTCGCACATCTGCGCCCTCTACGACGTGGGCCGCGAGGGGGAGACGGAGTATCTGGTCATGGAATATCTCGAGGGCGAGACGCTCTCGGATCGCCTGGCGAGGGGCTCTCTGCCGCTGGAGCAGACGCTGCGTGATGATCACGAAGTCGGGAGTGAAGCTGCTGGACTTCGGTCTGGCCAAGGCGATGGCCCAGCCCGTTCAGCAGTCCGGGTTGACCTCCCTTCCCACGGTGATGGGAACGGGCCAGAACCTGACGCAGGAGGGGACGATCCTCGGGACGTTCCAGTACATGGCGCCCGAGCAGCTGGAGGGCAAGGAGGCGGACGCGCGGACGGACATCTTCGCGTTCGGCTGCGTGCTCTATGAGATGGCGACGGGGAAGAAGGCGTTCTCCGGCGCGAGCCAGGCGTCGCTGATCT
>JBDTXY010000519.1:0-2554 GCA_040005945.1 Acidobacteriota bacterium | reverse complement strand
GGATCTTGACGCGCCCGTCCTTCGTGACGAACACGTTCTCGGGCTTCAGGTCTCGATGCACGATCCCCTTGCCCTGCGCCGCCGCCAGGCCATGGGCGACCTGCAACGCATAGTCGATCGCCTTGCGGGGTGAGAAGCGCCCGCCCGCGAGCTCCGCTCGCAGCGTCTCGCCCTCGAGCAGCTCCTGCACGACGTAGGGCGCTCCCTCGTGCTCGCCGACATCGTAGACGGCCGTGATGTTGGGATGATTGAGACCGCCGGCCGCCTGCGCCTCCAACTCGAATCGCCGCAACCGGTCCGCGTCGCTCGAGAAGGACGGCGGGAGGACCTTGATCGCGACATCGCGCTTCAGCCGCTCATCCCGCGCCCGGTACACCTCTCCCATCCCTCCCGCGCCGATCGGCGACAGGATCTCGTAGGGGCCGAGACGCGTCCCAGCTTCGAGTGTCATGACGTGACCGCTGCGCGGATTCTATGCCGGGGGGCGAAGGGCCTCTCCGCTACGCACGACGGCCTCGCGGAGATTCGCGATTAAGGCGTTCTTCACCTTCGCTTCACAACTCAGGATTCGATGAAACGGGATGGGGCGCGCGCACCCGCACGTTTCCAGGAGGTGAGATGGAGGTCGGCCATGAAGACGTTTCTGGTGTTCTCGGTGTTTCTGTTGACGGCCGGCGTTCCGGCCAACCCTCTCGATGATCCGAACCGCGTGACGATTCCCACCGTCGCCTCGATCGTCGACGTTCACGCAGTCGGGAACCTTCGAGTACTACTGCACGGTGCACGGCGCGTCGATGACCGGAGTCGTCCACGTTCAGTGATGCCGCGCGACCTTTGTGGCGGGCCGCCAACTCGGGCGGCTCGCCTTTTCTCAGTGCTCTCCGGGGATCTCGATGAGCGCAGCCATCGGCGAACCCGACCGGTCGTGGAAGATGACTTGGCGCCGGGGGCCCGTGTAGCTCCGGAGCGCTTGCGAGAAGCCTTCCGACGCGGCCGTGAGCGGGGACGGCGCCCCGGAAGAGAGGAACTTGAGAAAAAACCCGCCCTCGCGAATCTCTCTCTCCCAGGTCATCCCGCGAGATGACGACTCCCTGGTGGCGCTCCAGAAGATCTCGGACCCGTGCACGGACCCTCCCGAGCTCACGTAGAGGTTCTTCTGAAACCCCCAGTTGAGAATCTTCAGCCGCTCCGGCGCCACGGGGTGCGACGCCAGGTATGTGCCGATCTCCTCGAGGCCGCTCGAGAAGACGCCTCTCCCTCCCGTGCGGCGGAACCCCGCATCGGCGCGCACGTCCCACCCCAGCCACAGCATGGCGAGTCCGGCCCCGGCACCGACGAGCGGCACGATCGCCCGCCGGTCACTCCGCCGGAGCTCGACGGCAAGAACGACCAGGGTCGCGATCACGAGCGGCAGGGCGGCCACGAGGTGGTGTTGGCTGACCTCGAGTCCCGACGTGAGCATGATCAGCGTGAGCGCGGCGGTCGTTGCCGCGAACACTCGGCGCCATCGTGCGAGCGTCGGACTTGCGCCGACGGAGGGGATGAAAACACATAAGAGTGTCAGTCCCAGGAGCGCCGCCCCGACGCCGATCTCCCACGGCCGCAGCGGCGGGCCAGCCCAGATTCCCCGCTGCTCGCCGTCGGAAATCATCATCTCGGCCAGCTCGCGGAGCCGCCGCGCCAGCCTGTACGCGGACAGCGGATGGCGCTCCTCCGCCAGAAACCGGAGCGTCGCCAGGCGCGACCCCGCTTCGTAGGCGAGCAGCGGCAGCGCTCCCAGGACGCCGCCGAGCGCCAGGGCCTTGAGATGCTCCCGTTTGAGAATGGCGCTCCGGCCATAGACCAGGAGCGCCGCCACGATCGTGGAGGCGATCAGCCAGACCACATTGGCCCGTGCCCAGACGCCGAGCCCCGCCGCCATTCCGAGCAGCAGCGCGGACCCACGCGACCGGCGGCGAAGATGGTTGGCCAGCGCCAGGGCGCCGATCCCCATCGCGCCCATCCACACCGAGACGCCGCCGTTGTCGAAGACCGTGAAGTCGAGATAGGACGGATGGATGGCCAGCGCGACGCCGACCGTCAGGCCCGCCATCGGGCCGATCTCGCTCCCGACCAGGGCAACCAGGCCCGCGATTCCCAGGCCGCCCAGAAAGACACCCGCGAACCGCGCGACGGCGGCGCTCACTCCGAAGATTGCGAAGAGCGGCGCCGCGACCCACGCCTTCACGGTTCCCACATACGGAATGATCATGAGCGGCCAGCGCCGTCCATGCGATGCGATCCAGCTGGCGTGGTCGTACCTCTCGGGCGGCGCGTCGCTGCCGTGCAGCGCATAGACGGCCGACTCGACGTAGAGGCCCTCGTCGTATTCGTACCCGACTCCGGCCGTGATGAGGCGGACGGCCAGGCTCACGTAGAGCGCGAGCGGAAGGATCCACGACAGAGCAAACACGAGCCTCGACCCCGCACGCGCCGGCATGGGCGTCCGAAGCCGGCTAACGGCTCGCCAGACCGCCGGCGATTTCGCCGCCGTCGATGATCACGGGATGCCCCG
>JBDTXY010000518.1:0-2562 GCA_040005945.1 Acidobacteriota bacterium | reverse complement strand
GAATGCCTTGACCTCCCCCATCCCGATATACCGCCAGATGAAGCTGTAGACGCCGGCCAGAGCCAGGGCGGCGAACTGAATGAGCACGACGTAGGGCAGCTGTTGAAAGGCGTTCGAGATCTCCTTTTCCGGTACCGCGAACTCGAAGCGGAGCAGATAGGCCAAAATGAAGGCGAGCACGAGCATCGCCGTGTCCAGGGCAAACTGTAGGCCTCGGGTCAATCGCACCTGGATGGATTTCCTGGTCATTCGAATCTTCCCGTTCTTGCCGGTCACAGCCGGCCGACCCAGGGCGTTACTGGTGAGGCCGGGAAGTGCCGCCCCCAGACGGCATTTCCTGCTCCTCGCCATTCTGGCAAGAAGAAAGGCATTTTTCACCCAATAGAGCAGGAAGTTTATCGCAAACGACGTTCTCCTTCAAGGCCTCGGAGGCCCTCCGTAAAGTTCCGTTTTGGACAGCGGCCGAGAGTCCGCGCGTCGGGGCAGGCAAATCGCGAGAGCCGTCTGGAGCAGCACGCGCAGATCGCTGCGCCAACTTCGTCTCTGGAGGTATTCCGCGTAGCCCCGAAGCTTCCAGGGCTGTAGGGTTTCGCGGTAAAAACGGTCTCGATCGCCCGTGACTCCGGCCATCAGGATCTCCTCATGGCGCAGTTGGAGGGTCATCGGATCGGTCAAGCCCGGCCTGGCTCGAAGGATCTCGCGCCAGATCGGGTCTGTCCGGTTCACGTAGTCCGGCACCTCCGGACGCGGCCCGACGAACGACATGTCGCCACGCAGAATGTTCCAGAGCTCTGGGAGCTCGTCGATCTTGGTTCGGCGCAGTAGCCCTCCGGTTCGGGTGACGCGGGGATCGCCGCGAACCGTTACCCTTGGCGCATCGGCGCAGGCGCGCATGGTCCGCAGCTTGATCAGCGTGAAAGGCTCGCCGTGGCGGCCGACGCGTGTTTGGCGGAAGAAGACCGGGAAACCCGAAGTGACCGCCACCGCAATAGCAGCCAGACCGATGAGCGGCGTCGCGACGACCAATCCGGCCAGGGCGAGAGGGATCTCAATGGCCCGCGGGAGGCCGGCGCCCGACGACTCCCTCGTGGCCGGCGTCTTCTCGCTCATGCTGTCAGGCCCGCTCCGCGGCGACGGCGATTCGCCGGTGCTTTGCGCAAAGCTCGGACACCGACCGCACCACGCGAAGGATTTCCTCGTCCCTCATCCCCGGGAACAGAGGCAAGCTGACCAGGCGCTCCCAGACAGCCGTAGCGTTGGGAAGATCATCCGGCGACCACCCGAACGAATCGCGATAGTAGGGATGGAGGTGGAGAGGCCTCCAATGCACCGAGAACCCGATTCCGGCGGCGCGAAGCTCGTCCAGAAAAGCGTTGCGGTCGATTCGAAGGCGCTCGAGGCGAAGGCGAATCGGAAAGAGATGCCAGGAGTGAATCCGGTTCGAGTCGGCCGGCGGGAGCTCGATTTCCTCGATCGACTGCATCGATTCGCGGTACCGGTCGGCGATTCGCTCTCGCTGGACTCGCATGGCCTCCGCGCGGGCTAGCTGCGCGATCCCGATCGCCGCCGCGATGTCGGTCATGTTGTACTTGTAGCCGGGAGCCATGATCCGGTAGTCCCAGCTGTGGCCGCCCGAGTACCGCTCCCAAGCATCCTGGGAGAGCCCGTGCAGCGACATGAGCCGCATGCGCTCCGCCAGCTCCGGACGCTCGGTCACGGCCATGCCTCCCTCTCCCGTCGTAATGGTCTTGTTCGCGTAGAAGGAGAAACACGTCACGTCCGCGCTTCCCGAGCCGCAGTACTGCCACGGCTCATCCGCCTCCCGGCGCCAGGCAGCGGGAAACGCGTGCGCCGCATCCTCTACGACCCACCAGCCGTTGCGCGCCGCTTGCGCTCGAACGGCCGTTATGTCCATCAAGAGCCCGCCCACATGGACCGGGATCACCCCCGCGACTCGCGCGTCCTTTGGGAATGCGCGCGGCAACCGGCCGGCACGAAGTGCCGCGATCTTTCGCTCGACGTCTTCCAAATCCATGTTTTGCGTGGTCGCGTCGCAGTCCACGAGTAACGGCAATGCGCCGAGATAACGGATAACCTCCGCAGTGGCCGCGAACGTCATGGTCGGGATGACCACGATCTCCTCGGGTTTCAGGCCGAGCGCCTCGACCGCCAGATGCAGAGCGGCCGTGCAGGAGTTCACGGCAACGGCATGGGCTCCTCGAACGGCTGCCGCGAACTCGATTTCGAAACGCTTGACTCGGGGTCCGGTCGTCAGCCATCCGGATTGCAGGGTGTCCAGCACTTCGCGGATCTCCGCGTCCCCGATCTGCGGACGGAAGAAAGGGACTTTTGCGCTTGTCACGGTCGGGTTCTCCATCGGTTGAGTGCCCTCACCAGAGACGATGGCCCGATGCACGCAGGCGTGCAACCGCTTCTCGATCGGGCCAGGAGAAGTACGAGCCTTTTTCGACTTCCAGAGGTGTTCGATCCACCCAACCTCGTTCCAGATCGGCGAGAACGCGCAGAAGCAAGTCCGCTGCAATCGCCTTGGACCGACGCAGG
>JBDTXY010000517.1:0-2563 GCA_040005945.1 Acidobacteriota bacterium | reverse complement strand
GCGGTCACCGCCGCCGAAGCCACCGGCGCCGCCACGACCGCGCGCCACGTGACCTCCGACTCGCGCTGGAACCTCTCGATGCGCGCCAGCTCGCCCATGAACGCGCGGGCGTCCGCCGGGCGCTTCTCGGGTTGCTTGGCGAGCAGCCGCGCCATGACCTCGCGCGTCGACGGCGGAAGGTCGCTCTTCAACTCCAGCGGATCCCGCGGCTCGGTGTGCAAAATCTGATAGATCAAAGTCGTGATCGATTCGCCCGGGAACGGGCGCACCGAGGTCAGCAGCTCGTAGAGCACGACGCCCAGCGAGAACAGGTCGGAGCGGCCGTCGAGCTTCTCGCCGCGCACCTGCTCCGGCGACATGTACGCCGGGCTGCCGATCATCTGGCCGGTGCGGGTCAAGTCCGAGGTCGACGCGGCCGTGAAACGGCCGATCCCGAAATCGGTCACCTTCACGCGTCCGTTCCGGCCCACCAGGATGTTGCCCGGCTTGATGTCCCGATGAAGGACGCCTCGCTCGTGCGCATGCGCCAGCGCCTCGGCGGTCTGGCGGATGATCGCGATCTTGGCGGTCAGGCTCAGCTCATCGCCGGCCGACAGATAGCGCGTCAACGGGCGCCCGTCCACGTACTCCATCGCGATGAAGTAGACGTCGCCGTCGCGACCGACGTCGTAGATCGTCACGATGTTGGGGTGCTGGAGCCGGCCCGCCAGGCGGGCTTCCTTTTTGAAGCGGTCCTCGATCTCGGCTGCGCCCTCGCCCCGGGCGGCCTCTGGACGGACGGTCTTGAGCGCGACGGGCCGATCGATGTGAGGGTCGTTGGCGAGGTAAACGACGCCCATCGCCCCCTGACCCAGCACCGTGGAAAGCTCGAAGCGTCCGAGCTTGGAGCCAGGAGGCAGAAGACTCATGCGTCTTCGTTTTCGGCCAGGTTGCGCTCGGCGTCTTTCTCCCGTTCCGCGATCAGGATGCGCGCCTCCTCCGCCCGATGGGGCGGGACCAAGACCCGCGTCGTGCCCAGCGCGCCGATGTTCTCGGGCCAGGGCGAGGCCGTGGAGCCCTCGATCTCACACGGGATCCTCTCGGACTCCAGCAGGCCCGCGATGATCTCGGCTTCCTCGTCGTCCCCCACGGCCGCGACTTCGACCCAGTCTTCCGAATCTTCGTCAGTCATGATCCTTCCTCTCGGAATCTTCCCGCCTCATGGCACGACCCGCAACAGCGCCGCGCCCTTCGCCATCACTCTCCCGACGACGGCCGCGCGCGGCGCGCCCCGTTCCCGACAGCGCGCCGCGTAGCCTTCCGCCTGCGCCTCCGGCAGCGCGACCAGAAGCCCGCCCGACGTCTGCGCGTCGGAGAGCAGCAGGACGTCCTCGTCGCTGACTCCCGGGCCGATCTCGCTCCGCGCGACGAGGTTGCGCATGTTGGCGCGCGAGCCGCCGGGCACGATGCCCTCGGCGGCCAGCCTCCGGGCCTGCGACAGAAGAGGGATGCGCGCCACCGCGAACTCGGCCGTCGTGGCGGACGCCTCCATCATTTCGTGCGCGTGGCCCAGGAGTCCGAATCCCGTCACGTCGGTCGCGGCATGGATGTCGAAGCCCTCCATCGCTTCCACGGGCGCGCGATTGAGGGTGCACATGACCTCGACCGCTTCCTCCAGCGCGTCGTCCGAGAGCTTTCGCGCCGCGCCCGGGGCGGCCGCCGAATCGACGCGCCCGGCCCGGATCGTGATCCCGATCCCCAGCGGTTTGGTCAGGACCAGGGCGTCGCCGGGCATGGCGCCCGCGTTGCGCGTGACCTTCGCCTCGTCCACCACTCCGGTCACCGCGAGGCCGTAGAGCGGGATGTCGTGGTCGATGGAGTGGCCCCCGCCGATGACCGCGCCGGCCGCGGCAACCTGGTCGGCGCCGCCCCGCAGAATCTCCTCCAACACTTGGGTCGGCAACACCTTCATCGGGAAGGCGACGACGGCCAGCGCCAGCACGGGGCGTCCGCGCATGGCGTAGACGTCCGAGAGCGCATTGGTCGCCGCGATCCGTCCGAAGAGGCGAGGATCGTCGACGACGGGGGTGAAGAAGTCGATCGTCTGCACGATCGTGGCTCCGGACCCGATGCGGTAGACCGCCGCGTCGTCGGAGAGGGCGTTGCCGACCAGAAGATTCGGATCCGCGTGGGCTGGAACCCTCCGGAGCAGGGCGGAGAGGTCGAACTGGGGGATCTTGCAGGCGCAGCCCGCGCTCGACGAGAACGTCGAGAGCGCGGGATGACTGGGTTTGACGGATGACACGTGGCTTCAGCGATTCGCGATCAGCGATCAGCTTTCAGCGATCAGCTGGGCCCGACTGCAAGAAGTGAATGGCTGACAGCTCGCAGCTGACAGCTGGCCGCTTCTTTAGTCGTCGTCTCCGCGAATGAGGAATCCCAACACGAATCCCACCGCGGCCGACATCGCGATGGCCGCGCCCGGATTTTCCTTGACGTAGCCGCGCATGTCGTCCCACAGGTAGCCGTAGTCGCTCTCGATTTTCTTGGCGGCCGTCTTGACCGACTTGCGGACGTCGTCGCT
>JBDTXY010000516.1:0-2571 GCA_040005945.1 Acidobacteriota bacterium | reverse complement strand
TGGAGGAGCGCGAGGCGCCCTACGATTTCGTCATCGCCGGCGCGGGCGACCTGGATCCCCGGCAAGGCCGCCGGCGGAGAAGCGTCGCCGAAGAGCTTCTCCCGCGGATCGGGACTTCTCTGCTTCTCGTGCGGGGAAGGCCGCGGCGGCCGGAACGCATCCTCATCTGCACGGCCGTCGGCGAGCCGGGCAAGGCCGACATCCGTGCCGGAGGCTGGCTCGCCCGGCGTTTGGGCGCGAGCGCGACGCTGCTCCACGTGGTCATCCCCAACCGGACGGCGGTGTCCGTGGCTCGATCTCACCTGCAGCGCGGCATCGCCACGCTCCGCGAGCTCGAGGTGGTCAGCAATGCCTCGATTCGGGAGGCCGAAACTCCCCTGGGGGGAATCCTGGCCGAGCTGCGGGCGGAGAACTACGACCTCGTGGTCATCGGAGCCCCGCCGCGGTATGCCCGGGCGCCCTTGCGCGGCACGCCGGTCACGCTGCAGGTCTTGCGGCAGGCGGGTTGTTCCATCCTCGTCGTGGCGCCGGACACCTGGTGAGCCGGAGACCACTCTAGGGATACAGCTCCCGATACGACTCGGAGTAGAGCAGAACGCGGCGGACGTAGTCGCGCGTCTCGTAAAACGGAATCGATTCGAAGATCTCGTCCTCCGGCCGGCCCGGGCTCTCGCGCACGACGCGGGCGATCCGCGTGGGCCCGCCGTTGTACGCCGCCAGGGCCAGCACCGGCGAGCCTCCGAATCGATCGATGAGCCGCCGCAGGTACGCCGCCCCCAACTCCGCGTTGACCCCCGGATCGTAGAGAAACGCGCGCCGATAGCGCGAGCGCAGGACCGATTTCACCAGGCTCTTCGCCGTCGCAGGCATCAGCTGCGTCAGGCCCATGGCGCCGGCCCGCGATCGGGCCTTGGCGTCGAACGCGCTCTCCTGACGGACCAACCCGCGGAGCACCGCGGCGTCCAGGTCGAACTGTTTCGCGCGCTCCGCCAGAAAGCCTCCCTCTTCGATCGGGTAATACAGCCGCCTCCAACCGTCCGGCACGCGGCCCTCTTCGGCGGTGCCGATCTCGGGGATCGCGCGCTTGATCGCGGCGGCGGCCGCCAGGAAGCGCCCCAGCGCGAAGTCGGACTGCGCCAACCGCAGATCGCGGCCACGCGAGGGGGAGAGGGCGCGCGCCTCCGCCGAGGCCTGGTCGAACAGGCGCAACCGCAGCAGCTCGTCCACCCGCGCAAACGCGGCGGTCTCCGTGGAGGGATCCGGGAGCGGCCGCCGTTCCTGCGCCGCCGGATGGAGGCCCTGGGCCCGGGCGAATCGGGCATAGACGTCCATCGGCGTGGCGCCCGCCAGAGATTCCAGGAGCGGGCGCGCGTCGGCGGCGCGTCCCTCCGCCATCAAGCTGCGCGCCCGCCAGTAGCGCAGGCGCCGCGAGCGCGAGACGTCGTCGTAGAGCGACGCCAATGCGTCGAACCGCTGCCGCGCGCCGGCGTAGTCGGCCGCGAGGTACCGGGACCACGCGAGACGCCAGAGAGGCTCGAATCCATCCACCGATCCCGCCACGCCGTGAACCAGATCGCGCGCGTGCTCGAGCGCGTCCTCGAAATGTTCGGCCTCGGCATCCAAACGCAAGAGCCGCTCCTGCGCGCCCCGGCGCACCTGCGGCGCGACGCCGGCCTCGGTCAGGCCCTCGAGCGCGCGGCGCACCGGCTCCCAACGCGGATCATCCGGGGCGACTGCGGAGGCGCCGGTGCCCCGGATCCGCGCCATGACGCGATCGCAACGAAACAGCCGCGCTTCGAAGGCGGCGGGCGTGCCGTCGTCGTCGACGCGCGCGGCCGTCGCCTCCGCATCTTTGTCCTTCTTGAGCGCCAGCTGGCCGCGCGCCAGCGCGAGCAGGTTGGGGCCGCGCTCCTCTTGAGGCCATGCTGCCGGGCGGTCCCGGGAGAGCAGCGCGACGCCGCGGCCCGCGTCGCCCGCCAGGATCAGCGCGCGCCCTCGACGGGCGGCGTCGGCGGGCGTGAGCCGGCCTTCGGCTTCCCGCGCCGCCTTCCGAATGCTCGGCGGCGTCGACTTCACCGCGTCCAACGTGGGCGCCCTCAGGATCAGGTCGCGGGCGGCGCTCTGAACGGCCGCGGCGTCGCCGGCGGCCAAACCCAGGCGGATGCGGCCGAATGCGACTTCACCGATCTCTTCGGGAGAGGCCGTGGCGGCGGCCACCGCGAGCACCGCGGACGCGTCCTGCAGACGGCGGCGTTTCTCGAGCAACCGCGCCAGAAGCGTCGCCGCCCGAGTCCGAAACGCGAAGGGGCCCGGCGACTCGAAGGCCAGCCGCGCCGCCTCGATCGCCTCCTCCGGAGAGCCGAGGCGCTCCAGCGAGAGCGCTCGCATCCATAGCCGATACGCGTCCAGGCCGATCGGAGCGGCGGAGACATCCCGCAGCCGGGATGCGGCCTCGGAGTCGTGGCCGCGCCGCACGTCGTCGGAAGCCAGCAGCAGGACCACGCGCGCGTCCCAGGACGGCCGGCCGGTCTTGCGCCGGATCGTCTCCAGAATCTGCTCCGCCTCCGGGCG
>JBDTXY010000515.1:0-2578 GCA_040005945.1 Acidobacteriota bacterium | reverse complement strand
TTCGTTTCCTGCGCGAGTGCCGCCTGGAGGGAGGTTCCGAGCCGGGACGCCGAGCCCCTCAGCGCGCGGCCCTTGTTGGTGGCTGCCGCGGTCAGAAGGCGCTGGATCGATGCGGTCTTAGCGGGCGAAAGCTCTGCGGCTCCGAGCGTATCCAACGCGGCTCCGAGGTCGGCCTTCGACGCTCGGACTCGGGCCCTGGCCGCCGAGAGTCCCCCGGGCGACCGCAGACCGTCGAGTGCCTGCCGGTCAAGCTCGCGTGCGGAGGCGAGGTACTGTTTTGCGCCTCGAGGGGTTGCCTTCTGCGCCCCGGCCGCGGTCGAGAGGAGCACTGCCGCCAGCCCCGCAGCCAGGACGGTCATCCCGGGTCCCGCGAGCTTCATGCCCGACATGTAGAGGATCGGCCAGCCGTTGTCCAGCTGGACGCTCGTGCTTCGAGCGGTGGACAGGCTAGAAGAGCTGGTTCTCCTCTCGCCATGCGGTCATGTTACGGAGCAGCCTCCGGACCTGACGGACAAGGCCGGTGTCCCTCGTGCCGTCGGCCTCGCCGCACTTCGCGCGCTCGAGAAGGATCCCGCCCGCCGCCCCGGGACGGCAGGAGAGTATGTGGCTGCCTTTCACGCCGCCTCCCCCGAGGCCTGATCTGCCGAACGTGCCTGCGGTGCAGCAGGGGTTTGTCAGCGGCGCGCCTGGCCGGCTCTCCCGAGCGCCGCCAGCCGCTCCTGAACGCGCGCGGTCGCCGCCAGGTCGCCGACCTTCTGCGCGACCTTCAGGGCCTGTCCCCAGAGCTCCTGAGCGCTCTCTGTCGCGTCGAGGGCGGCCGCGCGTTGGCCGGCTCGATCAAGGTACTCAAGAGCCTTCATGGGCTCGTCGCTGCGGGCGTAGTGATGCGCAATGACCTCAAGGTGATCGTCGAGCGAAGACGCAAAGAGGCGCTCCAACGCCGCTGCGACCGCGCCGTGGAGCGCGCGGCGTCGGGTCGGCGGGAGCGTCGAAAGGCTCGCCTGCTGGAGCAGACCATGTCGGAAGATGTACTCCGGCTCGGGATAGCGGCGCAGCTCGCGGATGACGTCGGCGCGGACAAGCGCCGTCAGCTCTTCTTCCACGTCGTCGGGGCCGGAGATCTCCTGAAGGATGCGCTGGAGGAAGCTTCTCCCGATCACCGCGGCCAGCTGCGCCAGACGTCGGCAATCCTCGGGCAGCGCGTCGATCCTGGCGAGGAGGAGACTCTCGAGGGTCGGGGTCAGTACCTTTGGGCCCGTAACTGTTGGCGCCCACGTGTGCTGGCGGAGGCTCGCGCTGTCGGCGAAGGCGTTCACAAGTTCCTCGAGATAGAGCGCGTTCCCCTCGGCGCCCATGACGATGAGATTGAGCTCGTCCTCGTCCAGCTCGGCGCTCCGCGGCAAGCCTTCGAGCAAGAGCCGGGCAGCGTCGGCGTCGAGCGGCGTCAGCCGCTGCTCCACCGTCCGGTGAGGGTGGTCGGAGAGCGCACGAAGCCGCATCCGCCACCCCTCTGAAGCGGAATCGACCCGAAGGGTCATGAGAATCAGGAGCCCCTCCTGCTCAGTTAGCTCAAGAAGCTCCTCGACCAGCTCGCGAGACGCGGCGTCCACCCAGTGGACGTCCTCGATCGCTACAACGACCGGCCCGTGCTCCGCGAGGCTGGCCACCCACGTGCGGTAGGCGCGACGGACCTCACCCGCGAGCTCCGACGGTGGTGCCCGTGCTATGCGCTCGTCTTCGGCCGGATCGAGCTTCAGCGAGAGGAGGTGGGCCAGGAAGGGGAGGACGCCGGGCAGTTCCGAGGCGGGCAGCAGGCCGAGCTTGGCCCGCAGCTTCGTCCAGACAGCAAGGGGAGCTTCTCCCTCCTCAGCACCAATCCAGTCCTTGAGTACCTGGACAAGCGGGCCATAGACGACTTCAGTTCCATAGGAGTAGCAGTGGCCTTCGAGCCAGGTGGCGCGGCCCGCTGCGTGCGACCGCAGCTCAACCAGAAGGCGGGTTTTCCCGATTCCGGCCTCACCGAGGAGGAGAATGATTTGGCCGCGGCCGACCTCCAGCTCGTCGAGCGCGGTCCGCAGCCCAGTCATCTCGGCCTCGCGGTTGACGAGCGGTCGTGCGCCGGCCGCGCGGATCGCCGCCTGGGGGCCGATCAGACGCCATGTGTTCACGGGTTCTCGACGGCCTTTCAGTGTTACGTCACCCAGCGACTCAAGCGCGAAGGTGCGGATCAGCGTCTTCGCGGTCGCCTCGCCGACCACGATCGAGCCCGGGGCGGCGATGCTCTGGAGCCGCGCTGCCACGTTCGTCGTGTCCCCCATATACACCGCCTGGGGGGAGGCGGCGCCGACGAGACCGACTGCCGTCTCGCCGGTGTTGATCCCAATGCGGACGTTGAAGTCGGAGATCTGCCAGGCCCTTTGCACCTCTTCGGCGTAGTCATTCACTTCGGCAGCGATCGCGAGCGCCGCTCGGGCCGCACGCTCGGCATCGTTCTCATGCGCCCTGGGGACACCGAAGAAGGCGGCGATCCCGTCACCCATGTACGCCTGGACAACGCCGCCGAACTGTTCGACGGCAC
>JBDTXY010000514.1:0-2579 GCA_040005945.1 Acidobacteriota bacterium | reverse complement strand
TCGGCCGTCGTGTTCGGGACGGCGCTCCCCTTCGTCGGGCTCTTCTGGCTGATCCCGAGAGTTCCGGTCTCGGTCATCGGGATGATCCCCGTCGTCGACACGGTCATCGCGGTGCTTCTCGGAAGCCTCGTTCTCGGGGAAGTTGTCTCGGTGCGCGTCGCCGCCGGCGCCGCGTTCATCCTGCTGGGCGTTCTCCTGGCAGCGGTTCCATCGCGCGCCGCAGCCAGAGCAGGCATCCGGTGACGACGATCGCGGCAAGGACGACCCAGGCGAGGTTCCTGTACGGGTCGCGCTCTCCCGGCGCCGCGGCGAAGAGTGCGGCGGCGGTGTTGTTGGTGAGGTGGGTGGCGATCGGCGCGAAGAGGCTGCCGGAAATCTCGAGCCTCTCCCGCCCCGTTCAGACGGCGCCCTGGAGAAAGTAGAAGGCCACGGCGGCGATCAGGTAGAGGGCGAGCAGCTGCACGCCTTCGAGCCAGTTCGTTTCGCCATCCAGCGAGATGTAGGCGAAGATCGCCGTCGACGAAAGCAGGGTCACCAGCTCGATGGGCGCGAAGATCAGCGTCATGGGCCGGATGAACAGGCTCACGAGCACGAGCAGCGGCGCGACGAAGACGGCGATCTGCGTCGACGAATTTGCCGCGATCGAAAGAGAAAGCTCCATGCGATTCTGCCGGGCGAAGCGGACCGCGCCGTAGTTCTCGGCCACGTTGCCGACGAGCGGAATGACCACCAGGCCCATGAAGAACTGCGAAAGGCCGAGCGATTTCGAGACGGGCTCGACGGCGTAGACGAGCTGCTCGCTGGCCACCGCGGTGGCGACGACCGCGCCGCCGAGCGTGCCGAGCGACCGCGCCAGGCTCCAGTGCTTTCCGTCCGACGCCGGTGCCGCCGCGGCGGCGTTCTCCAGCCGCGCCTGCAGGGAGAAGCAGGAATAGAAGATGTACGCCCCATAGGTCGCCAGCAGGAGGATCGCGATCCCGGCCGACACCTCCTCGCGCACGAACGCGCTCTTCTCGACCGTCGCGAAGACAGCGGGCAGGGCCATGGCGGAGACCGCGAGAATCATCATTGCCGCGTGCCGTCCCACGATCTTCGCGTCGAACCGCTGCGTGCCGTGCCGCACGCCGCCGAGGAAGGCCGAGAGGCCGACGATCAGAAGGGTATTGCCGATGATCGAGCCGGTCAGCGAAGCCTTCACGAGCTCCGTCAGTCCCTGGCGCAGGGCGAGGATCGCGATGATCAGCTCCACCGCGTTGCCAAAGGTCGCGTTGAGCAGGCCCCCGAGGGAGCTGCCCAGCCGCCCCGAGGCGTGCTCGGTCGCGATCCCGATCCAGCCGGCCAGAGGGATGAGCGACACCGCGGAGGCGGCAAAGACAGTCCATTCCGGCGCGTGCCGCACGCGGCAGACGATCGCGATCGGAAGACCCAGCAGCAGGACGCCGAGCCAGCGCATGGGGAGGGATGATATCCGCGGGTTCGGGCCGGCCCCTTTCTCGGGAGGCCCTTACGGCTCGAAGCGCTGGAACCCGGGGAGCCAGCCGCGCGAGACGAAATCCGAGAAGGTCAGCAGCAGGAGGATCGCGAGCCAGAAGAGGCCTCCCGCGATCACGACCCGCATCAGGGGGCGGCTGTACTTGATGTGCATGAAGAAGAGGACGACGAGCGTCGCCTTGAACACGGCGATCGCCAGCGCGACGACCGTGTTCCACGGCCCGAGGTCGATGAACGAGACGGCGGTCGTGGTCGCGGTCATCAGGATCAGGATCCCGAAAACGGCCAGGTAGACCCGCGGCGGCACGATGTGGTCGTGCAGGCCGGCCTCCACCGAGTCCGGACTTCCGATTTCCGCGTCCCGGCTCACCGCAGGTGCCTCCCGATCAGATACAGCAGGGGGAAGAGGAAGATCCACACGATGTCCACGAAGTGCCAGTAAAGGCCGGATACCTCGACGGGGCTGTAGTACCCGGGCGAGAAGCGGCCGCGGTACGCCATCACGAGCAGCGTGGAGACGATGCCGATGCCGATGATCATGTGGAGCGCGTGGAGTCCGGTCATCCCGAAGTAGAGCGAAAAGAACATCTGCGCCGCGGGCGCGTCGGCTCCGGGATAGCGGAACCCCGGCCCCGGCAACAGGTGGTGCCGGATGTGGTCGGTGTACTCGACGGCCTTGATCGCCAGGAACGCGAACCCGAGCACGATCGTGGCCGCGAGATACGCGAGCAGGGGCCGCCGGCGCCCCAGCGCGGCGCTGTGGACCGCCATGGCCATCGTGAGGCTGCTGATGATCAGCACCGCCGTGTTGACCGTTCCCAGCAGGATGTCCATGTGGAGGCTGGCGTGGGCAAAGCCCCGGGGATCCTGCCAGCGGTAGATCGTGTAGGCGAGGAAGAATCCCCCGAAGAAGAGGATCTCGGTGACGAGGAAGACCCACATCCCGAGCGTCGACGCGTCCCGTTGCTGCTCCATCGACACGAAGTGATGCTGCAGCTTCGAGGCGGCGTGGTCCCGGGGCGGGAGCGGTGCGGACTCAGCCAACGACCTGCGCCTCCTCGTTCGGGCGATATTCATACGGCTCCCAG
>JBDTXY010000513.1:0-2586 GCA_040005945.1 Acidobacteriota bacterium | reverse complement strand
TCGGTCTGGCGCTCGCGCGCTCGCTCGTCGAGCTGCACGGCGGCACCATCTCGGTTTCAAGCGTGGTAGAACAGGGAAGCCGGTTCACCTTCGCGCTTCCGATCCGGCACGGGGAGCGCCTCGCGACCGATTCGGGCGGGGTCCGTCCGCCTCCACCCGCGGAGCGGGGCGTCTGAACGGTTTCTAGCCCGAAGCGGCGGGCAGTCCCGTCCCCTTCAGCAAGTCCTTGACGACCTGGGCCGTTTCTTCCTTGCCGGGGACACACAGATTTGGATCCTTCTCCTTGCCCGACGCGATCGCCGCGGCGTAGCCCTCGCAGTCGTACCCGCACGCCGTGCAGTCGGTCTGGGCCATGGCGGCGTAGAGCTTGAGGGCCAGGTCGCCGTCTTTGGCCATTTCCATGCGCTTGGGCAGCGGAATCGTCTCGTCGTGAAACGCCGGCGCCTCCTTCTTCGGCTTGGGCGCGGCGACGACCTCGTCCTGCTCGCGGCCCGTGTCCACCCACTGCCCGAAGGACAGGCAATTCGGGCAGATGAAGGTGTAGTCCCACCCCTGCGGCAGAAAGACTGCGGGCGTCCGGTACACGACGAGGGCTTCGAAATCCTGAGGACAGGCGGGTGCCTCGCGCTCCTGGGCGTCGCGGACCATGGTCTTCAGATGCGGCCGGGAGAACTCGATCTGTTTGGGCTTCTGCGCGAAGCGGAAGAGCTCGCCCCGGGGGCACACCATGACGACCTGGGGCTTGTACGAGCGGTCGACGAAGAAGGTCCGCATCGGAACGTCGTGGGAGGGGCATACCGACGCGGAGTCCTTCCAGAACGCGGCCACGAGCCGGGATTGGTCGGGAAGCGACAATCTCATGGATGGCGATTATACGGGTGGGTCAGACGGCCGCAAACGGGTTGAGGCGTTTCTCTTCGTCGATCGTCGTGTCGGGCCCGTGCCCGCACACCACGCGCAGATCGCCGGGCAGGGTGAAGAGCCGTGTCCGAATGGAGGCGAGGATCGCGTCGGTGTCGCCGCCCCAGAGATCCGTCCGGCCGACCGAGCGGCGAAAGAGCGTGTCGCCCGAGAAAAGCAGTCCCCGGGGGCCGGACAGGGCGAAGCACGTGGAGCCGGGAGTGTGGCCCGGCGTGTGGATCGCTGTCAGCGTGTGAGATCCGAAGTGGATCGTCTCGGCATCGCGCAGGGGAGCGTCCGGCGGCAGGGGCGTCGCGGCGCGCAGGCCGAAGAGGGAGGCCTGCTGCGGCAACGCGTCGTAAAGCGGTTGGTCGGCCGGGTGCAGACGGATAGGAGCCCCGGTCGCGGCCTTCACCCCGCGCGTTCCCGAGATGTGGTCGAAGTGGGCGTGCGTGTGGAGCAGCGCCACCGGCGCAAGCTTCATCGTCTCGAGCGCGCGCAGGATCCGTTCGGGCTCGTCGCCGGGATCGATGACGACGGCTTCCCGTGTCGTCTGGTCGGCGAGAATCGTGCAGTTGCACTGGAGCCGCCCGACCGGAAACGTCTCCACGAGCGGTTCCCCGCTCACGGATTCACCGCGACGACCGTTTCGACGTCGTGCTTTTCTCGCCGCTCCGGGCTCGCCCAGACCTTTTCGGGCGACGAAAGGTTCCACTGCACGGCCCACTCCTGGTTGTCGGCGCGGCGTCGCTCCGAAGCGAAGAGCTTGCGCCGGCTGCGCGGCGTGAAGATTTCCCAGCGGAGATAGCCGAAGTCTGCGGCGTCCTCGTGAAGGTAGAACGCCGGGATTCTCTCGCCGGCCTCGATCGGCGCCTCCCGCACCGTCATCGGGACGAATCCATTCTCGCGCAGACGCTCTTCGAGCTCGGATCGGACCAGGCGACCCTGGTGCCGCAAACTGTGGTGCCCGCGGGCCACGCCGCGGCCGAGAATGAGGTCGTCGAGCGCATCGGACAGCGCCTTTTCCATGTCCCCCGATGTTACCGCGGGCCAAGAGCCCTCTCGCGCAGGGCGGGATCGAGAAGGCGCAGCTGCGCCCCCTCCGACTTGGGGAAGTCGATGCGAGGAAAGGTCTGCGCCCACTGCCGCAGGGCCGGCGCCTCCGGCTGTCCGGCCAGCACCAGCCAGGCGCGGGTCCCCGGCTTCCAGGACCACTGGAGACGTTCGATCTGTCCCTCGAGGTTCGGGAAATCGCGCGCCGGCGCCCCGACCTTCTCCATGACCTGATACAGCCACAGCGGTCCGACCACGTAGAACGCCGTGCAGAGCTGGGCGTACTGGTTCTCCGTGAAAATGCGCTCCGACGGCGCGGCTTCGCGCCGCAGATAGGCGGCGAGCACGCGCCAGTCCGCGCGCCCAGGGGCAGGGCGGCCAGCGCGGTCAGCCCGGGTGCGGCCGGGAGAAACCGGCGGGAGACGTCGAAGTGCGGGTGCACTTGGCCGAGGACTTCGATCGCCGTGAAGCCTCCGAGCGCCCAGGCCGCGAGAAAACGAAGCCCGCGGGTCCACAGCGCGATGGACGCGCCTGCCGCGGCCAGGGCGAGGAAGAACAGCCCTCCCGGTCCGAGCGGGTCGCCGTCGCTTCCGGCAAATACGAAATACGAGAGGATCCGTCCGGCGCGGGCGA
>JBDTXY010000512.1:0-2597 GCA_040005945.1 Acidobacteriota bacterium | reverse complement strand
GAAAGGCTTCGAGCGCGACCATCCGCAGCTCAATCGCGACCGAGGCGCCGCGGTGCGAACGCAGTTCGAGATGCGGACCCGCGAGGACGACAGGAACTGGAAGTTCGGCGTGATCTTCACGCTGCTCGCGGTCGCCGTCCTCCTGGTGGCGTGCACCAATGCCGCCGGACTCCTCCTGAGCCGCGCCCGCACGCGGACGCGCGAGATCGCGATCCGGCTCGCAATGGGAGCCGGAAGATTCCGGCTGATCCGCATGCTCCTGACCGAGACCCTCGTGCTCGCCCTGTTGGGCGGACTGGGCGGGATCGGCGTCGGGTACATCGGTATCGAGGCACTGAGCAGTTTCAGCATTCCGACGGAGCTGCCGATGAAAGTCCCGTTCCGGATGGACACCCGCGTGCTGCTCGTGAGCCTGGCCCTTTCCGTCTTCTCCGCGCTCTTCGCCGGCCTGGCCCCGGCGCTCCAGAGCACGCGCATGGACCTCGCGAACGGGCTCAAGACGGCCGACGTTGACCTGCCGGGACGCAAGCGCCTGTGGGGACGGAACGCGCTGGTGGTGGCCCAGGTGTCCATGTCCATGATGCTGCTCGCGGCCGCGTTCCTGATGTTCCGGGGTTTCCAGCACAGCCTGAGCGATGGGGCGGGTTTCATGAAAGACAACGTCCTCATGGTCCGCTTCGATCCGCGGCTCGTGCAGTACGACGCGGCGCAGACGCGACAGTTCTACGAGCTGCTGACCGAGCGCGTGCGCGACGTGGCCGGCATAGAGAGCGTGGCCCTCGCGCACAACCCTCCGCTCGGGCTCGGCGATTACGACAGCCTGAGCTTCGTGCCCGACGGATATCAGATGCCCCGGGACCGCCGGAGCTTCTCGTCGACGATGGACACCGTCGACGAGGGGTTCTTCGAGACCTTGAAGATCCCGATTCTGCGGGGTCGCGGCTTCCGACCGTCCGATACCGCTGAGGCACCGCTGGTCGCCATCGTCAACGAGCAGTTCGCCGGGCATTACTGGCCGGGCTCCGATCCCGTCGGCAAACGGATCCGGCTCGACAGCTCCAACGGCGTGCCGGTCGAGATCGTCGGCGTCGCCCGGAACGTCCGCTACCGCGACACGAACGCGAAGCGGTCGGATTTCGTGTACCTGCCGCTTTCCCAGCGTCCCGTGGCGAGGATGGTCCTGCTGGCGCGGTCGAACGCCGATCCGCTGCAGCTCGTCCAACCTTTGAAGGACGTCGTCCGGACCCTCAATTCGAACATGCCCATGCTGGAGACGAGGTCGTACGAGGCCCTGTACCGGTACCACGCCGTGGAAGGGCCGCGGGTCGCCGTCCGGCTGGTGGGAACCCTGGGCGGGGTGGGCCTCCTGCTCGCGATCGCCGGCCTGTACGGCCTGGTTGCCTACAACGTGAGCCGCCGGACCCGCGAGATCGGCATTCGCATGGCCATCGGCGCCGCGCTCGGCGACGTGCTGCGCCTGGTGATGGGCAAGGGCCTGGCGCTCGTGGGGATCGGAGCCGGGATCGGACTGGCGCTGGGAATCGCCGTCGAGCAGCTCATGAACTCCGCGTTGTTCAACGCGGGAGGAGTCGACCTGACGGTCTACGCCGTCGTCGTGCCGGCGATGCTCCTGGCGACCATGCTGGCGGCCTTCGTGCCCGCGCGCCGCGCCTCCCGCATCCCGCCGACGATCGCGCTCCGATCGGAGTAGGGGCGGGGCCTCCCGCGGTACATTCTCGTCATGTGCCGCAACATCCGCACCCTCGCCAACTTCGCGCCGCCCGCCACCGCGGCGGAGATCCGCGCCTCGTCCCTGCAATTCGTCCGCAAGCTGAGCGGGGCGACCAAGCCCTCGAAGGCGAACGAGGCCCTCTTCCAACGCGCCGTGGACGAGGTGGCCGCGGCGGCCGGGAAACTGGTCCACGGGTGGGTGACGAGCGCCTCTCCGAAGGATCGCGACGTCGAGATCCGAAAGCACATCGAGAAGTCGCGGGCACGGTTCGGCAAGGAGCCGAAGCGAACTCCGATCGATCCGATCTCCCTCTAGCGGATCCGCGCGATCCGGCCCTGCGTCGGGAATCTCTCGAACTGCTTCGGGTCGTGGCCCGGGACGACGCGGTCCGCGGAGCCGGCGAGCTCGATCATCCGTGCCTGGTTCCGGATGTTCGCCGGCAGGTCCGCCTCGCTGAACGTGGCGCTCGCCTTGTGCTCGGCGAGGTTGCGGTAGAGGTAGCAGTTGTCCGAAGCCAGCACGAAAGGCTGACCGCCGCCGACGCGGATGTACTGCGAAGCCCAGGTGTGGCGCGCGCCCGTGTACGCGCGGATGCCGGGAAGGATCTCCACGTCGTCACCATCGACCAGGCGCACGCGACCTTCGGTGTTCAGCTGCACGAGAGCCTTGACGTCGTCGGGATCGATGCCTCCATGCCGTCCGCCCGGCTGCCAGGCGTCGCCGGTGTAGTAGGCGTACTCCTGCTTCTGAATCCAGACCGTCGCCTTCGGGAAGAGGTCGATGCCGCCCATGTGGTCCCAATGGGCATGGCTGATGACGACGTCGGTCACGTCCTCGGGCGGGACGCCGGCGAGCTTTACGGCCT
>JBDTXY010000511.1:0-2599 GCA_040005945.1 Acidobacteriota bacterium | reverse complement strand
TAACATAACGCGGCGGAGAGAGTCGAGCGGATCCCCCGCGAGGCGTCACGGTCCGGGCCGGCGCGGAGGGAGCCGATCGGGTTTCTGCGGCTCCGCCGCGGACTGGTTCCGCGTTGTTTCTCGCAAGCTATTGATATATAATGACTTATTCCTTCACGACCAGTCCGACGACCTTCGCCGGCTTCTCCGCCATCTGGCAGCTGCCCTGGAGAAACGCTCCCTCTTCGACTTTCAACACCGGGGTCGCGAGGCTCGCGAAGACGCGCGCCTTCGCGAGCAGCTCGATCCGCTCTCTCGCCTGGACACTGCCCTGAAGCTTCCCGTTGACCGAGAGCCGGCCGACCTCGATGTCGGCGTGGACGTCCGCTGTGTCGCCCAGGATGAGCTCGCTTCCCGATCGGATCTTCCCTTCGAAGCGGCCATCGATGCGAAACGTTTCCTCGAACGTCAGCTCGCCCTTGAAGTGGCTGCCTCGATCGAGGAAACCGTTCAGCGTCGCCCCGTCGTTGCGCGTTCTCATGCGTGCCTCAGGACTTCCCCGCCAGGCGCTCGAAGAGGCCGATCAACTCGTCCTCCGAGCCGAAGGCGATCTCGACTTTGCCCCCGCGGCGGCGCCGGACGATCCGGACCCGCGTGCCGAGGCGCCTCGTCAGCTTCTCTTCCGCGTCGCGCGTGAACGGGTCCCGGCGATACTCGCGCTTCAACTTTGCTCCGGCGGAGAGCGAGGCGATGCGCTTCTCGGTCTGCCGAACCGAGAGGGCCCTCCGCACGATCTCCTCGGCCAACGCCAGCTGATCGTCCGGAGTCGCCAGCGCCAGGAGCGCGCGCGCGTGCCCGGCGGAGATCGAGCCGTCGCGCAGCCTCTCCTTGACGGCCAGGGGCAGCTTCAGCAGCCGCAGGGAGTTGGCAATGGAGGCGCGGTCCTTGCCGACCCTCCGCGCGACGTCTTCCTGAGTCAGGTGGAATTCCTCGCGAAGCCGCGCATAGGCCGCCGCCGCTTCCAGCGGCGCCAGGTCCTCCCGCTGGAGATTCTCGACGAGCGCGATCTCGAGGAGCTCCCGGTCTGTTGCGCGCTCCCGGACGACGATCGGCACCCGATCCAGCCCGGCCAGCCGCGCGGCCCTCCAGCGGCGCTCGCCGGCGACGATCTCGAACTTGTCGCCGCGCAGGATGACGACGATCGGCTGCACGACGCCCTGCTCGCGGATCGACGCGGCGAGCTCGCCGAGCGACTCCGCGGGGAACTCCTGCCGGGGCTGGAAACGCCCGGCAACCAGGCGGTCGACGGGGGCCTCCCGCAGTGTTCCACGTGGAACGTCCTCGCGGCCCGGGAGCAGGGCCGACAGACCGCGGCCCAGGGCGGGCTTTCCCTTCATGCCGCGCCGCGTTTACGCAGGAACTCGCGGGCGAGCGCCAGGTAGGCCTCCGCGCCCCGCGACTTGATGTCGTAGGCCAGGACCGGCTTGCCGAAGGAGGGCGCCTCCCCGAGCCGGACGTTGCGCGGAATGATCGTGTCGTACACCTTGTCCCCCAGGTGTTTGCGGATGTCGTCGGTGACCTGTCGCCCGAGGTTAGTGCGCTCGTCGTACATCGTCAAGACGAGTCCCTCGACGGAGAGAAGCGGGTTGAAGTTGTCCCGGACGCGGTCGACGGTCTCCAGGAGCTCGCTCACGCCCTCGAGCGCGAAGTATTCGGTCTGGATGGGGATCAGGACCGAGTCGGCGGCGGAGAGCGCGTTGACCGTCAGGAGGGAAAGCGACGGCGGGCAATCGATCAGCACGAAGTCGAACCGGTCCCGCACCGGCTCGAGCGCGAAGCGGAGTCGCTGCTCGCGGTCCGGCTGACCCACCAGCTCGATCTCCGCGCCGACCAGGTCGCGGCCGGACGGGAGCAGCCAGAGGTTCGGAAACGCCGTCTCACGGATCGCGTCATCGGCCGGGGTCCCCGACAGCACGTCGTAGGCGTTGGCGCCATCCTTGGCCCGCGAAAAGCCCATCCCGGACGTCGCGTTGGACTGCGGATCCAGGTCCAGGAGCAGCACGCGGCGGTCCAGGGCGGCCAGCGACGCGGCGAGGTTGATGGCGGTGGTCGTCTTTCCGACGCCCCCCTTCTGATTGGAGATCGCGACGACGCGGGACATTGGGCGAAAGTATCAGCTCCTGGCTCCGGGCCAGAATCGGGTGATCGGGGGATCCGGTGATCGGGTGATCAATCGGGAATCGGGTGATCGGCCGCGATCGGGTGATCGGGTGATCGGGCGTTCTGGGAATGCCGCGCGACGATGGTTCGATCGCATGACGGGGCTGCGGGGCAGCACCAACTTTCGCGGCGGCATGTTCCACGTGGAACATGGACCCCGACGTGTCCTAGGACTTCCGGAAGGACGCGATCTCCTTGCGCCGCGAGCCGGGGACCTCCCGAACCTCGATCCGGCGGAAGCGCGGGACCAGGTCGCGCGCCAGCGCCTCGGTATCCGTCGTCCAGGCCAGAAAGAGCCCGTTCGGTTCCAGAAAATCGGCATCCCCCACGATGTCGGCGATCCGGCCGACGGCCCGCCCCATCACGGCGGAAAACGCGCCGGCCGGAAGCCCGCCCACGG
>JBDTXY010000510.1:0-2600 GCA_040005945.1 Acidobacteriota bacterium | reverse complement strand
CGGCGCCGGGTGCAGCAGGATTCCGCGCAGCACTCCGTTGACCAGCTTCGCCGCGCCCTCGCCGCCGCTGGACCGGGCGTGCTCCACGGCCTCGTTGACGGCGGCGTAGGCCGGCACGCGGTCGAGGTGGCGGAGCTGGTAGAGACCAACCTCGAGGATCTCGCGCAGGTTCGGGGCCAGCTTGGGGAGCGGCACTTTGCTGACTCCCGCGATCTCCGCATCCAGCGCGAGCTTCCAGCGAAGGACTCCCAGCACCAGCTCGCGCAGGAGATCCTGATCCGGACCTGGAAGGCCCTTGCCCAGCTCGCCCGCGAGGGGGCCGGCGCGGCGCCCGCCTTCGAGCACGCGGCGCAGCGCCTCGACCGCCCGCGTCCGGGCGGTGGAGCGTCGGGCGCGCGTCACCCCGGAGAATTCCCGAAGCGCGCCGGAAACGAAACGGACCGCGCGAACTCCTGCCCGGTGATCGGCGTGCGCCCGGATCGCTGGATCCGAATGAGATTCAGCGCGCTCGACTCCCCTGCAGCGACGATGAGCCGGCCGGATGCCAACCGGAGCTCTCCCGGCTCCCCGCTTCCTCCGGCAAGGGCCTCCCCAACCTCGCCGATCTTGATGCGCTCCTTTCCCAGGAACGTGTAGAGGCCGGGCCACGGCGTGTACGCGCGCAGCCGCCGCGCGATCGCCGCGGCGTTCAGATTCCAATCCACCAGCCCGTCCTCGCGCCGGATCGTCCGGCAGAACGAAGGCTCGCCCTCCTGAGGCCGCGCGACCGCGTTCCCCGATTCCAACTGTCGCAGCGTCTCCACGAGCAATTCTCCCGACAGCTTCGCCAGCCGCTCCGACAACTCTCCGGCGGTCTCGTGGGGTCCGATGACGACGCGGCGTTTGAGATAGAGCGGTCCCGCGTCGAGCTCCTCCTCCACCCGCATCGTGACGACCCCGGTTTCACGATCCCCCGCCAGGATCGCGGCCTGGATCGGCGAGGCTCCGCGGTATCGGGGAAGCAGCGACGCGTGAACGTTCACGCAGCCCAGGCGCGGCAAGTCCAGGATCTCCCTGGGAAGCAGCTTCCCGAAGGCCACCACCGCAATCGCGTCCGGAGCGGCCGCCCGCAGGCGCTCGAGAAGGGCGGCGTTGCCGCGGACCCTTTCGGGTTTCTCCACGGCAATTCCGGACTTCGCGCCCAACGCCGCGACATCCGTCGGACGCAGCTCCGTGTGACGGCCCACCGCCCGGTCCGGCTGCGTGACGATGAGCGGCACCGAAATCCTGGCGTCGAGGAGAGCCGACAGGGAATCCGCCGCGAATGCCGGCGAGCCCATGAAGACGACGGAGAGGGTCATTGTGGAATCGTGAGGCTTGAGTCGGGAGGCCGGAGGCGGGCGTTGAAGATCAGGACAGCGGCTTTCCGGCCACGTCGTCCGATGGCGCGGCTGCGCTCGCCGCGGGCGCCGCTCCCCGGAGATGGCCGCCCGCGTGACGGAGCCGCCAGAGCCGGACCGTGGCGGCGCAGCCCATCGCGGCGAAGGCCGCCAAGGCCAGTGCGTCGAGGACTCCGAAGATCCACCAGACCCGCGGCCAGTCGTTTGTATAACCGAAGAGCATGATCGGGAGCAGAGTCAGGAACGCGAACAAGGCCGCGATGATCGCGCGGCGGTGCTCATGCTCCTTGTTCCAGGGGGGGTCCAAGAACCCCAGCCCCTTGGCCAGCCGGTAGACGATGAAGGCCACGACCGGAGCGGCCAGGCAAGCGAACACGAGAAGCCGCATCGCGCGCGTCATCGGGGCTGCCGGTCCACTTCGGCGAAGTAATCCTCGGCCACCAGCACCTCACGCGGCTTCGAGCCTCGCGGAGGCCCGAGAAGTCCATCGCGCGACATCATGTCGATCAACTTGCCGGCTCGCGAGAAGCCGACGCCCATGCGCCGCTGGAGGAAGGAGATGGAGGCCATCTTCTCCCGCACGATCAGGCGCGCCGCTTCGTCGTACAGCGGATCCGTCTCGTCGCCGGCGTCGTCGCGCGCCAGCGCCTCGACGCGATCCTTGGTGATCTCGTCGTCGAACTGCGGCTTGGCCTGCTTGCGCAGGAACTTCATCAGCGCCGCCGTCTCCTGGATGGACACGAAAGAGCCATGGACCCGCCGCAGGCGCGAGGTTCCCGGAGGCAGGAACAGCATGTCACCGCGCCCCAGGAGTCGCTCGGCGCCGTTGCCGTCCAGGATGATTCGCGACTCCATCTTCGAGGAGACCTTGAAAGCCATGCGCGAGGGCAGATTCGCCTTGATGAGCCCTGTCAGTACCTCGGCCGAGGGGCGCTGCGTCGCAACGACCAAGTGGATGCCCACAGCACGAGCCTTCTGGGCGATCCGGACAATGGACTCCTCCACTTCCTTAGGAGTCGTCATCATGAGATCCGCGAGCTCGTCGATGACGATGATAATCATCGGCATGGGCTCCACCTTCAGGTCGGGGTCCTCGGGATGCTGCGCCCGGACCCGCGCCACGGCTTCCGGGTCCCGGATGGCGGCGTTGAATTGCTCGGCGTTGCGCACTTGACCGAAGTCCGAGAGGGTCTGGAAGCGCTCCTCCATCTGCGCCACGGC
>JBDTXY010000509.1:0-2600 GCA_040005945.1 Acidobacteriota bacterium | reverse complement strand
GCTTCGCTCCTCGGGATGACAGGGGGGGCGCTCCTCGCGATGACCGTGTTCTTCTATGCGGCGCTCACCTGCGCCCAGACCATGGGCCCCCCTCCCTCCGGCATCGTCGCCGCCGGAGAGAAGCCCGCACTCCTCAAGGGCATCGGCATCGACCAGCGGCTCGACGCCGCGCTGCCGCTCACACTCGCGTTCCGCGACGAGGCGGGCCGCGCGGTCAGGCTCGGGGACTACTTCGGCAGGCGCCCCGTGGTCCTGGCGCTCGTCTACTACAACTGCCCGATGCTCTGCACCCAGGTCTTGAACGGCCTCGTTGCGTCGCTCAACGTGATGTCGCTCGCGGCGGGTGAGGACTTCGACGTGGTCGCCGTCAGCTTCGATCCCCGCGAGACCCCGGAGATGGCGCGCGCCAAGAAGGAGGCCTACCTGGCGCGCTACAAGCACCCGGCGGCCGACGCGGGCTGGCACTTCCTCACGGGCCAGGAGGCGCAGATCCATGCGCTCGCGCAGGCGGCCGGCTTTCGCTACCGGTACGACTCGCAGCTCGACCAGTTCGCCCACGCGAGCGCGATCTTCGTCGCGACCCCGGACGGGCGCCTGGCCCGCTACTTCTACGGGATCGAGTACGCGCCGCGCGACCTGCGCCTTGCGTTGGTGGAGGCGTCCGCCGGACGCATCGGCACGCCGGTGGACCAGATCCTCCTGTTCTGCTTCCACTACGACCCGGCCAGCGGCAAGTACGGAGCGACGATCGTGAACATGGTCCGCCTGGCTGGCCTCCTCACCATCGCGCTCCTCGGCTCCTCGCTCTGGGTGCTGTCGCGGCGCCGCGCGCGCCTCCTCCACGGGGAAGGACGCTGATGCCGTTCCTGCCGGCAGAGGCCTCCAGCTTCGCGCGGGACGTCGACGCGCTGTACCTGTTCTTAATCGCCCTCACGGCGTTCTTCTCGATCCTGATCGGAACGCTCGTGGTGGTGTTCGCGATCAAGTACCGGCGCCGTGCTCCCGACGAGGTCGCGACCGAGGTCCACGAGTCGATGCTGCTCGAGATCGGCTGGACGGTGATCCCGTTCGCCCTCACGATGGTGATGTTCGTCTGGGGCGCCCGCGTCTACTTCCGGATCACGCGGCCTCCGGCCAACGCGATCGAGATCTACGTCACCGGCAAGCAGTGGATGTGGAAGGTGCAGCACACCGACGGCCATCGCGAGATGAACGAGCTGCACGTGCCCGTGGGCACGCCCGTGCGGCTGACGATGGCGTCCGAGGACGTGATCCACAGCTTCTACGTCCCGGCGTTTCGCTTCAAGCGGGACGTCGTGCCGGGGCGCTTCTCGACCGCATGGTTCGAAGCGGTCAAGGCCGGCAAGTACCACCTCTTCTGTGCCGAGTACTGCGGCACGCGGCACTCGAACATGATCGGCTGGGTCTACGCCATGAAGCCGGCCGAGTACCAGGCGTGGCTCTCGGGGGGCTCGCCCGGCGAATCGCTCGCCTCCGCCGGCGCCAAGCGCTTCGTCGAGCACGCGTGCAACACGTGCCACGGCGATCAGGCGGGCGCGCGCGGGCCCTCGCTCGCGGGCCTCTTCGGCAAGGTCGTCCACCTCCAGAACGGGCAGTCGCTGATCGCGGAGGAGTCGTACATCCGCGAGTCGATCGTCAACCCGCAGGCCAAGCTCGTGGCGGGCTATCCGCCGATCATGCCCACGTTCCAGGGCCTGATCAGCGAGGAGGGTCTCCTGCAGCTGACCGCGTACATCAAGTCGCTCTCCTCCGCGCCGGCCGCGGGCGGCGCTGCGCAGACCAGCGGGACGCTGATCGCCCCGCCGCCCACTCCCCTGACCGCCGCCCCGGAAAGGAAGGCTCCCAAGCCATGAGCCACGTCTCCGACTCCACGCGCCGCGTGAACTACTTGAACGCCCGCTACGGCGTGCGATCGTGGCTGTTCACGACCGACCACAAGCGCATCGCGATCCTCTACTTAGTCGGCGTCACGCTCTTCTTCAGCCTGGGGGGCATCGCCGCCGCGCTCATCCGGCTCGAGCTCTTGACGCCCGCGGGCGACGTGTTCCAGGCCCAGACGTACAACAAGCTCTTCACCACCCACGGCGTCCTGATGGTGTTCTTCTTCATGATCCCGGGCATCCCGGGCGTCCTCGGAAACTTCCTGATCCCCCTGATGATCGGCGCCAAGGACGTCGCCTTCCCTCGCCTGAACCTGCTCTCCTGGTACCTCTTCATGATCGGCGGGCTGACGGCGCTCTGGGCGGTCGTGCACGGCGGGGTCGACACGGGCTGGACCTTCTACACGCCCTACAGCACCGTCTACTCCAACGGGTGGGTCGTCGTGACGGCGGTCGGCATCTTCATCACGGGGTTCTCCTCGATCCTGACGGGCCTGAACTTCATCGTCACGATCCACACGATGCGGGCGCCCGGGATGGGCTGGATGCGCATGCCGCTCTTCTGCTGGGGCATGTACGCGACGGGCATCATCCAGATCCTGGGCACGCCGGTCATCGCGATCACGCTGCTGCTGGTCGCGGCCGAGCGGCTCTTCCACCTGGGCATCTTCGATCCCGCGCTGGGCGGCGACCCGGTGC
>JBDTXY010000508.1:0-2605 GCA_040005945.1 Acidobacteriota bacterium | reverse complement strand
CGAGGGCGAGCAGGGCTGTCAGCGACCCGCCCGCCAGCTCCACCAGGCCCGTTCCCACGAGATTTCGGATTCCCTCGGCGTCGCTCATGACGCGCGAGAGCAGGATCCCCGTCTTGGTCTGATCGAAGAACGCGATCTGGAGGCGTCCCACGTGCTCCTGGACCGCGCGGCGCATCTCGGTGATCGAACGCTGCGCGGCCTTGCCGAGCACCTGCGCCAGGGAATAGCCGGTGATGGCCTGGATGAGCGTCGCGCCCGCGGAGGCCAGGACGATCGGGAAGAGCAGATCGCGCCGGCCCTTCCCGACGACGTCATCGAGGAGGATCTTGGTCGTGCCCGGCAGGACGAGACCGGCCAGCCGGCTCACCAGCAGCAGGCCGAAGCCGAGGCCGAGGCGGCCGCGGCGGGCGCGGACGAGCTCCGCGGCGTCGCGCAGGAGCACCGACAGGGGCAGGGACTTCTTCTTCTTGTCATCGGGTTCCGGGCGGGCGGCTCCTCCGCGGCGCTTCTCCGCGCGCATCCCGCGCCCGGTCAGGCCTCCTCCCATCAGGCCGAGCTTCGCCATGGGTCAGGCGCCCCGGCAGGCGCGGAGGTTGCGGCAGAAGAGAGGCATCCGCCGATTGTAGCGGGGGCTCATGCGCGATCGAGGAAATCGGTCCACCCAGGAAGTACGCGGTTGGCGGCGAAACGGCGCAGGTTTTACCGTTGACAGGATAGGTTGTCCATAAAGAATACTGTCATGGAGGCTGGAGGCCGGGCATCGCCGATCTCGAGAGTGTCAGCGGGACCCGGCCGCGGACGGTCCTGTCGACTGGTCCTCAGGTGTTGTCCCGTCCCGCCCGAGGCCGACGTGGGAGAACGTTCGAAGGGAGGCCGCGCGTGGAGGAACCGAAACAGCGAATGAGGCAACTTTCCGTGGGAGCGTTGCCAGCTGCCGCCTGGCCAAGCGAAGGACCAGCGTGATCGGGCAAGCCGTCTCGCTCGTCGGGGCCGCGATGATCCTCGCGGCCTTCGCCGCCCAGCAGGCCGGAAAGCTCCGGGCCGCGGATCCCGTTTACCTCTGGTTGAACTTCGTCGGCTCGGCCATCCTCGCCTACTTCGCGCTCGGGGCGAAGAATCTCGGCCTGATCGTTCTCGAAGGATCGTGGGCCGTGATCAGCCTGGTGTCCCTGGCGCGGATCCTCCGGCGACCGGCTTCTCCGCCACGATGAGCAGGTTCTGGGCGCCGAGCGCGAACGGATCTTCCCGGATCGATCCGAAGAGATCGCGGACCAGAAACCCCGCCGCCGCCAGGGCCTCGACGACCTCGCGAACGGTGTACGCGCGCTGCGACGCGAGCTTCTCCTCGCTCTTTCCACCCCGGGAGATCACGTAGCGATTCTCGACGCGCCCCGAGAGCCAGTCGTACCGGTTCTCTTCGAGAAAATCGAAGCCGCTCATTTCCACCTTGAGCCGCGGCTCCCACCTGGGAAGGACCGATTCGGCCGACTGGCCATAGTCGATCGCGAATCGGCCCCCGGCAACGAGAGCTCGAAAGACCGACTCGAGGAACGCCTGGTTGCCCGCGTCGTCGAGGTAACCGAAACTGTTGCCGAAGCAGAAGGCGGCGTCGAAATCGCCCGACCACGGCAGATCACGCATGTCGGATTGCCGCCACGAGACGTCGATCTTCCGCTGCCCGGCGCTTCGGCGGGCCGCGGCGAGGAAGTCGGTGGAGAGATCCACGCCGGTCACGATCGCCCCACGCGCGGCCAGGGCAAGCGACAGGCGGCCGGCTCCGCAGGGCGCGTCGAGGACACGCGATCCCGGCGAGATCCGCAGATGCTTCTCGAGAAAGGCGGCTTCGGTCTGCGTGGTCTCGTCGGACACGACAGCTTGCCAGAAGTCGACCGCCAGGCCCGAGAAGAAGCGCGCATACCAGTCCGAAGGCGCGTTCACGGCATCGTCCCTTCGCTGGAGGCGCGAGGACGCGAGTAGATCTCGCGGTCCACGATCTCCATGTACCGCGCGGGATCCTCGACGCGCGAGAAGCCGGCGGTGAGATAAAGCGGGTGCGCGTCGCGCGTCAACAGCATCCAGCGGCGCAGGCCCTGCAAATCGGGATGAGCACGCACGACTTCCATCAGCCACCGCGCCAGTCCGCGCCCTTGGTGCGACGGAAGGACGAACACATCGCACACGTAGGCGAACGTGGAGCGATCGGTGACGACGCGGGCGAAACCGGCCTGCCGGGCGCCGTCGTAGAGGCCGAAGTTGAGCGAGCCCTCGATCGACCGGTCGACGATCTCGCGTGAGATTCCTTCGGCCCAGTACGAGCCGGCGAGAAACTCGTGGATCGCCGCGCGGTCGAGCCGGGCGGGGTCGGTCGAGATCGTGAAGGCGCCGCGCCGCGCATCCATGGCCATCTTCGTTGCTTCACGGGGATTATCTCGCCGTTCCGTCGCCCCGCCGTTACGAATCCCCAGAGCTCGAGAGCCGGTGCTACACTCTTGCGAAAGAAGGAGATCCCGATGAAAGCTCTCCTTGGCTGTGCCGGTCTTCGGATTCTCGCCCTCCTTCTTCCCGCGAGCTTCGCCCTCGGCCAGGACGTCAACCTGCGGACTCC
>JBDTXY010000507.1:0-2606 GCA_040005945.1 Acidobacteriota bacterium | reverse complement strand
ACGACGACATCGCGGAAACGACGGGCTTCGGGGCGATCGACCAGCCGAGTCGCCAGCCCGTCATCGCGAACGTCTTGGACGCCGCCCCCGTCACCACGATCCGCTCCGCGTGGCGCTCCCAGAAGGAGGCGGCCGAGACGTGACGGAGGCCCCCGTAGAGAAATCGGTCGTACGTCTCGTCGAAGATGAGAACGGCGTCGCGCACCGAGCACCAGTCGAGGATGCGCTCGAGCTCGCGACCGTCGATCACGGCACCCGTCGGATTGATGGGCGAATTGAGGACGACGCCCCGGACGCGCGAGCCCGCCTGCGCCTCGAGCTGGGCGGCCGTCGGCCGCCATCCCTCTTCGAACCGCGTCCGGACGAAGACCGGCTTGGCTCCCGCGAGCCGGATCATCTCCGGGAACGAGACCCAGTACGGAGAGAACACCGCGACCTCGTCGCCCGGATCGAACAGGATCTGGCAGGCGTTGAACACCGCCTGTTTCGCGCCGGCGGTGACCAGCACGTTCTCGCGCCAGCAGTCGGCGCCCTGCTCTCTCCGGTATTTCTCTGCAATCGCGTCGCGAAGCGCCGGCTCCCCGGCCACGTCCGTGTATTTGGTGCGCCCCGCGCGGATCGCGTCGACTCCTGCCGCGGCCACGAATTCCGGCGTTGGGAAGTCCGGCTCGCCGAGCCCGAAATCGACGACGTCCACGCCCGATGCGGCGAGGGCCTTCGCCGCCTTCCCGGCCGCCACCGTCGACGAGGGGGAAAGCTCCGCCGCACGGCGGGAGAGGCGCAGCGGGCTCATCGGCGGCGCTGGTTCCAGGAGCGGGCGAACGCTCCGAAAGCGAGCACCTTCTTACGACCCGTGGCGAGCAGGAACACTTCCACCGCGATCCACGCCAGGTAGACGTACACCATGACGTCCCGACTCGACGGAACGAGAAACTGAACGAGCCAGAGCAGGAAGAGACCCACGGCCTCGTACGCCTCGAACGTCATCGAGACGAGGAACAGCCAGCCCAGAAAGGCCTGCACGATGGTCAGCAAAATCTCACGGCGCTGGAAGGCGTCGAACGGGAGAGGCTCGGAGGATCCGTGGCTCCAGCAATAGATGACGGCGAGAAGGGCGGAGAGGATCCCCCACTGGTTGATGTTCGACGACACCATGTTCATCAGCGCGACGGGCGCCCGCGTGATCCGCTTCGCCCAGGCGAAGGCGGACGTCTTCTCGGGAAACTCGGAGAGGAAGGGCGCCACCCACTGGATGAAAACGAACTGCGACATCCCGAAGCTCGTCGCGAGCGCCATCATCGACGCGAGAAACGGCTCGGCGACGAAATAGATGACGAGACCTCCGCCGGCGAGCAGGGCGATCACCGCGAGCCAGCGTTGGCCGCCCGTGAACGAGAGCGCCCAGCGCGAGACGCGCGGGATCTCTTGGTGGCCCTCCTCCGCCTCCGCCTCGTCGCGAGGAGGCAGCCGGAGGAGGACGGCGAGGTAAAGCACGTAGGTCACGGTGAGGATCGCCGCGTCGATCAGGGACAGGCTCGACTTCGCCCAGACGACGACGAAGTACGCGAGCGGCGGAAGAAGCCCGAGCACCTCGACCGCGTGGTCGTCGTGCAGGCGGATCTGGCCGATCGGCCGGCCCCTCTTGCGCCGGGAGAAGAAAGTGGCGACGCCGTAGATCATGGGCCAGCCGAGCCCGGTCAGCAGTCGGAGGCTCCCCGTGAAATTGGCGATCGCGAGGTGGACCATGCTCGGGTTCTTGCCCGCCTTCCAGGCGATCACCGCCTCCACCGCGAACTCCGGCATGGTCTGGACGAGGGCGAGCACGGCGAGCGCGAGGCCCTGCGACATGAGGAACTCCGCCGCCTCCGCCCCCCAGGCGACGAGAAACGCGGAGCCGATCATCGCGGGGAAAGTCCAGAGCGCCGAGAGGGGCGATCCGGGCGTGGCGCTCTCGAGCTCGACGGCTGCAACCAGCCGCTCGCGCCAGGATGTCATCGTCGCGGGTTATAGCATGCCGCCGATGGCCGGCATCGAGTCGACGTCCAACCCGATGGTGCGCGAGATCGGCAAGGCGATCGAGGCCCGCACGCACTTCCTGCTCGAGGGCGAGAAGCAGATCCTCGAGGCCCTCGCGGCGGGGATTCCTCTCGACCACGTCCTGCACGACGGGAGCATCCGGCCGGGGCGTCTCACCGCGCTGTCGACGGCGCGCCCCCGCCTGGTCTCTCGAGCGGTTCTGGAGCGTCTGGCGGACTCCCGGACGCCCCAGCACCTGCTCGCCGTAGCGCGCCGCCGCGACGTCGCGGTCTCCGAGATCCTCGGCCGGAGCGGCCCCATCGTGTTTCTCTTCGGCGTCCAGGATCCGGGCAACCTGGGTGCGATCGTGAGGGTCGCGGAAGCGGCGGGTGGAGGCGGCGTCGTCGCCGCGCCCGGCTCCGCCGACTTCTTCCATCCCCGGGCCGTTCGCGCGAGTGCCGGCAGCGTGCTGCGCATCCCCGTGTCGGGAAGAGTCTCCTTCGAGCCCTTCGCCGCGGACGCGAAGGCCGCCGGGCGCACGATCGCGGGGGCCGTGCCGTCCGGGGGCGAGAACCCGTTTGAGTCGCCCC
>JBDTXY010000506.1:0-2607 GCA_040005945.1 Acidobacteriota bacterium | reverse complement strand
CGCCCACATCCGAGGTGATTCGCGTCTCGACCCCTCTTTCCAGATCGACGGACCAGATGTCGGGTGTCCCAATTTCCGGCCGCGTCCGGGCAAAGAAGACCCTCCGGCCATCCGGATCGATCGAGAACGTCCGGTATCCACCCGGCGGCCCGACGGTCCCCATCTCGTGGCCGGTCCGGTCGAGCCACGCGAGACGGCTCACGTCGTCCCGATCCTGGTAGACGAGGACGCCGGTCCGCGACAAGGCGAACGCCGCTGCGAACGTCGTCAAGAAATATCGGACATGCTCGGCGACCGAGAACGGTTCTCCCGACAGGCGCCCGGCCTTCCAGTCGAAGCGCTGCGCCAGCAGCGTCCCCTCCCGACAGAACATGAGATAGCCGGGATCGCAGTACTGCACGGCCGAGGCCATCGGCGCGAGGACGCGATGCCCTTTGCCCGGCTCGGCCAGCATCAGGCTTCCCGCATTCCCTTTGAGCCGGACTAGGTAAAGAAAGCGTTCACCGTCCGGCAGAAACAGCGGCCACGACAATTGCAGCTCGCCGCGCGAGGGGTCGACTCGGACAACCTCCGCCGGCTCGCCGCCCGAGGAGGAAACTCGATAGATCGCCGTGCTCTGGCCGCTGGCGTAGAGGATTCCGCCGCTTTGGCTCCACGTCCCCGATTTGTCGTTGGCGGCCGGAACATCGCAGATCGGAACAGCCGCACCGCCTGCGAGATCCACGCGCTTCAGTTTCGGCCCGGCGAAAAAGCCGATCGATCGGCTATCCGGCGACCAGAAAAGCGCGGAGGCACCCTCGGTTCCCGGAATCGGCGCGGCTCCCAGCGCCGACAACCGCCGGACCCAGATGCGCGGCCCGGATCGCGCATCCGAGGCGACGTATGCGATCTGTGAGCCGTCGGGCGACACCGCGATGAATGTGCCCCCCGGCCTGTAGTTGAAGGCGCCGTTCTCTGGTGGCGCCACACCGAATCGGACCAGGGCTGGGGAGGATCGGGGCGGTGCCGGACGCAACAGCAGCGCCGCCGCCGCGACAACGGCGAGAGCCGCGGCGACCGCCCAGGGCAGCCATCCGGCGCGGCGCCGCGCCGGAGCGGCAGGATCCGGGGTGGTAGGAAGCGAGATCTGTTTGGTGATGGACCGGAGCTGCAAGGCGACATCGTGAGCCGACTGCCAGCGCTCCGCCGGATCCTTGGCGAGGCATGTGCGGACCAGCCCATCGAGGGCCAGCGGGCTCATCGGCAGAATCGAAGAGATGGGCGGAGGCTCTGAGCGCAGGATCGACGCGATCAGAGAGGCCTGGCTCGAGCCCGCGAAGGTCTTCCTGCCGGTCACCATCTCGTAGAGCACGGAGCCGAAGGCGAAGATGTCCGTCCGCGCGTCGACGTCCCGTCCCTCGAGTTGCTCGGGCGCCATGTAGGGAACCGTGCCGAGGAGGGTCCCCTGCGTCGTCAGGTCCTTGGCGCGAGTCTGCGCAGAAGTCAGTTCAAGGGTTGGCTCAAGCGGAGAAATAGCTTTCGCGAGCCCGAAATCCAGCAACTTCACGCCAGTCGTCGTCAGCATCACATTGCCGGGCTTCAAATCCCGATGGACGATTCCCGCGGCGTGCGCTGCCCCGAGAGCCTCGGCGATCTCGGTCCCATAGCGCAGGCTCTGCTCCAGGGAGAGCGCACGAAGGCCAATGCGATCCGCCAGCGTGTCGCCCTCCAAGTACTCCATGACCAGGTACTCGGTCTCCTTTTCGCGACCGACGTCGTAGAGAGAGCAGATGTGGGGGTGCGAGAGCTTGGAAATTGCCCTGGCCTCGCGCTCAAAGCGCTCGCGCAGGTCCGGCGACGAAGAGAGCTCCGGAAGGACCTTGATGGCGACAGAACGATCCAGCCGCGTGTCCCTCGCTCGGTAGACCTCGCCCATCCCGCCCGCCCCGATTTGGGCGAGAATCTCGTAGGGCCCGAGGCGAGTGCCGGCGGGAAGAGGCATCAGGTGACAAGAATTCTATCCGCGGAAGTGAGCCCCTCGATCCAGGGCGGCCGCGAAATCGCGTCCGGGCTGAAACGGCGCGTTCACTCGAAGCGCGCGGCCGGCAGGTCGAGCCACTCGAGCGCCGTGCCGTGCAGCAGCCGCGCACGCGTCTCCTCCGGGAATCCGCACGAATCGATCAGCTCTCCCGGGTGAGCCTCGCCGAGAGGGAAGGGATAGTCGCTGCCGAGGGCGATCCGATCGGGGCCCATCAGGTCCACGAGGTAGCGCAGCATCCGTGGATCGTGGACGAGCGAGTCGAGGTAGATCCGTTTCAGATACTCGCGCGGCGAGACGTCGTTGGAAACCGCGCACAGGTCGGGCCGCACGTCGAAGCCGTGGGTGATCCGCCCGATGGTCGCCGGAAAGGCGCCGCCGCCGTGCGCGAAACCGATCCGCAGGGCCGGCAATCTCTCGAGCACTCCGCCGAAGATGAGCGAGCAGATCGCGAGCGAAGTCTCCGCGGGCATCCCGACGAGCCAGGGGAGCCAGTAACGCGTCATCCGATCTCTGCCTGCCATCTCCCACGGGTGGACGAAAACGGCGGCGCCGAGCGATGCGGCCGCCTCGAAGATCGGAAAGAGCTC
>JBDTXY010000505.1:0-2611 GCA_040005945.1 Acidobacteriota bacterium | reverse complement strand
CCCGAACTCGGTCACGAGGGACCGGATCTCGGCGATCGTGAATCCGGCGTCCCTGGCCAGCTGAACCACGACCAGCTGCGCCAGGGCCCGCTGGTCGAACAGCCGGCGGCCGGACACGCGGGCCGGCGGCGGGATCAGGCGCTCCTGCTCGTAGTAGCGGATGGCCGAAGGGGAGAGGCCCGTCCGGCGCGACAGCTCACCGATCTGCATCGCAAAATCCCTTGACCTCAAGTGTACTTGAAGTCGTAGGGTGCTCGCGAAAGGAGATGCACCATGCATGTCGCCACCGGAGTCTTGTTTCTCGCCTTGGCCGGCCTGTCCGCCTCCACCGCCGGGGAGGAGCCGCTGGCCTGCAACGTCCGGGCGCTCAATCCGGCGCAGCGGGACCGGTATCAGCTCCTCACGAGCCGGCTGGCCGGCGCGGTGGCCCGGACTCGCGAGCTCCCGGACGGCTACGAGCTCGCCCTGGATCTCTCGCGTCTGCCCGCGGACGCGCACGGCGCGGCCTTCTGCGTGGTCGAGGTCGCCGAGTGGGTGGATTTGGAGTCGCGCTGCTGCCCGTTTCTGGACTTTGGCATCGCCGTGCGCGGCAAGGGCGGCGACGTAACGCTGACTCTGACGGGCGGCCCGAGCGTGAAGGCGTTCCTCGCGATCGAGTTCCCCCTGTTCGAGAAGAAGGCGCACGATATATTGGCGCGATGAATAATCGTGGGCGTTTCCAGCGCTGGAAGATCACGACGGTCCGCGTGTGCGCCGCGGCGGTCCTCGCTCTGTGTGCCTTCGCCGTCCGGGCGCAGACGGGACCCGACCTTTCGCAGGAGCTGCGCGCCGACGTCGACCGCATCGCCCGGGAGGTCCTGGCCTCGACCGGAACTCCGAGCGCGTCGATCGCGATCGTGCAAGACGGGAAGATCGCTTACCTCCAGGCCTACGGCGACGCGCGGCTGTCGCCCAAGACGCCTGCCCAGACGGCGATGCGCTACAGCGTCGGCTCGATCAGCAAGCAGTTCACCGCGACCGGGATCCTCATGCTCGCGGAAGAGGGCAAACTTTCCTTGGACGACCCGGTCGCGCGCTTCGTCCCGGGCCTGACCCGCGCCGGAGACGTGAAGATCCGCCAGCTTCTGTCGCACACGTCCGGATACCAGGACTATTGGCCGCAAGACTACGTGCCGCCCTTCATGACCCAGGCGGTCACGGCGAGCGACATCCTGGATCGCTGGGCCAAGAAGCCGCTCGATTTCGAGCCCGGCACGCAGTATCAGTACAGCAACACCGGCTACGTGATCGCGGGCGTGATCCTGGAAAAAGCGAGCGGCGAGAAGCTGCTGCCGTTTCTGTCGGCCCGTATCTTCCGGCCGCTGCGCATGGACAGCATCGTCAACGTCGACCAGGATCGCCTGACCGAGAGCGACCCCACCGGATACCTCCACTACGCCCTGGGGCCGCCGCGCGTCGCGCCCAAGGAGGGCAAGGGCTGGCTCTTCGCCGCCGGTGAGCTGGCGATGACCGCGCAGGACCTGGCGAAGTGGGACGTCGGAATGCTCGAGGGACGGTTGTTGAAGCCGGCCTCGTACAAGGAGATGCAGACCGACGTGCTCTTGAAGAGCGGCCTGGCGGCCGGCTACGGCCTGGGGCTGGACATCACGCGCATGGCGGGCCACCGCGCGCTCGTGCACGACGGCGAGGTCTCGGGCTTCACGGCCGAGAACGTCGTGTTTCCGGACGATCGCGCGGCGATCACGGTGTTGAGCAACGCCGACGCGACCGGCGCCTCCGGCGAGATCGCCACCCGCATCGCGCCGCTGCTCTTCGAGAAACGGGACGCGGCCGCCGCGAGCGAGGCCCGGGCGCGGAAGATCCTCGAGGGCCTCCAACACGGCCGGCTCGACCGCTCCCTCTTCACCGCCAACGCCAACAGCTACTTCTCGGACGAAGCGGTCGGAGACTTCGCCGCGAGCCTCTCGCCGCTGGGCGCGGCGACCGAGCTCAAACAGGTCCGCCAGGGCGACCGCGGCGGCATGACCTTCCGTCTCCTCCGGGCGGTGTTTCCTCAGAAGACCGTGGATATCTGGGAGCGGGACATGCCCGACGGCCAGATCGAGCAGTTTCAGGTGATGGCGCATGAGTGACCGTCGCCGAAGTACGTCCAACACTTCGACGCGCGGCGCGAGCGCTGCTGGATCGCGGAGCGCGAGGGACGCATCGTGGGCTGTGTCTTCCTGGTCCGCCATTCCGAGACGATCGCCCAGCTGCGCATGCTCTTAGTCGAGCCGGACGCGCGAGGCCTGGGGATCGGCGCGCGGCTGGTGGAGGAATGCGTCGCCTTCGCACAGAAGAAGGGATACCGAAAAATCACGCTCTGGACCAACCGTGTGCTCCACTCCGCCCGGCGCATCTACGAGAAGGCGGGATTCCAGTTGGTAAAGTCGGAACCCTACGACGGATTCGGAGAAGGGCTGGTGGCGGAAACGTAAGACCGTCGCCTCCGGTGAACGTCGCCTTCGCTGCGTTCGGGGTCTGCCCTTCGGGCACCGGCGGTCGGCTCGCCCAAAGGGGCTCGACCGACCGCCTGACCCCTCACTTCGCTCCGGCTCCCGCATCGCGAACC
>JBDTXY010000504.1:0-2619 GCA_040005945.1 Acidobacteriota bacterium | reverse complement strand
ACATCTGGCTGGCGATCGTGCTCGGGCACTCCACGCGCGCCCTCCTCAGCGTCGCCCGCTTCCGGCAGGGCAAGTGGCTGCACATCGCGGTAGACATCTGACATGTCAATGGCATTTTTCCTCTGGCTCGCTTTGAGCCTCGCACCGGCGCCGGGCTCCACCGGGCCAAGCTCAGGCAACCTCACCGTCCAGAGCAGCACGAATCTCGTGAAGCAAGCGCAAGAGGCCTATGCGCGAGGAGACAAGGTCACCTTTCTCTCTGTTTACCAGGAGCTGGTGCGTCGCCGGCCCGGAGACGTCTCCATTCTCTACAACCTGGCCTGCGCGCAGGCCCTGAACAACCGGGCCGACGCAGCGATCCGCACCCTGGAGGAAATCCTGGCCCAGCGCGTCTCTTTCGCGATCGAACGAGACTCCGACTTCGACGCCATTCGGCAGACCCACGGGTATCACAGAGTGGTGGATCGGATGTCACAGCTCCGACAGTCGCGGATTTCGGCGGGCGCAGTGCGCGCGTTCACGATCCCGGAGCGAGGCCTCGTGGCGGAGGGCGTCGCATATGACCCCGTCACGAAGGCGTTCTTCGTTTCGAGCGTGCGCCATCGAAAGATCGTTCGCATCGATCGGGGCGGCAAGATCACGGAGCTCGTTTCGCCCGCCCGGGACGGGCTTCGAAGCGCTCTGGGCATGGCGGTCGACGCGAAACGGCGAACGCTCTGGGTCGCGAGTCAGGCGATCCCGTCGATGGACGGTTACGAAAAGGAGCAGCCGCGCGGCGCCGCCGTGTTCGAGTACGACGTGGATTCGGGGCGCCTGCGCGAGGAGCACGCCGCGCCGGGCGAAGGGGAGTCGGCGCCGGGCTTCGACGACCTGACCCTGGCGCCTGACGGGACCGTTTACGTCAACGACGGCTTCCATTCCCGGATCTGGAGGATTCCGCCGAGAGGGCGGCTCGAGGTCTTTCTTACCTCGGACGCCCTCGGCGGAACGCAGGGGCTCGCCGTCTCGTCGGACGGGAGGACCCTTTACGCTTCGGACTACCGCGGCCTCTTCTCCGTCCACGTCGCGACCCGTCGGCTGACACCGATCCGGGTGCCCCCCGATCTCTCTCTCAACGGAATCGACGGTCTGGCGAGTTTTGGAAACAGCCTCGTCGCGATTCAGAACGGGATCGTCCCCCACCGCGTCATCCGGCTCGATCTCGCCGCGAACCGCGTCGCCATCTCTCGTGCCCGCATCCTCGAAATCAACCATCCGGACTTCGACGAACCGACGCTCGGCGTGGTCGTTGACGGAGCGCTTTACTTCTCGGCCGACAGCCAGGGGCAGAAGTTCCTGGACGAAAAAAAACCGATCGGCGAGGCCGAGATGCGTGAGGCGGTCATCCTCAAGCTCTCCCTTTCGCGCTCGGCGCGAGCCCGGTAGTGGAGCTCAATCCTCGCGTTTCGAAGACCCGACGGGATACGAGCGAACAGATCCGTTTTGCCTCGGCGAGCGTTTCCCGATAGCGCGCCCGCTTCGGGGGCGGCGGTTCTCCGGCCCGCCCTGCGTCGGCGTATCGAGTCGTCGACCACGGAGGATGAGGCGGGTCGCACGGTCGCTGGAAAACCTGATGCTCACTCCGGCTTCCGCCCTCCGCCGCCAGATCGGGGCGAGCTGTCCCGGCCGCGCCTGATCGAGCCGCTGCACCAGGGCCGCGCAGTCGGCGATCGCCTCGACCCTCGTCTTTGCCAGGGCGTGCCACTGCGATCGCGGGACGGGCGCCCGAGGCCGTCCGTTCGTGGCATCCTTGGCTGATCGGACTTGAATGACTCCCCGGCGCCTCAGAGACCCGGAGGAGTCGTTGTTCAGCCCGAGTAGGAGTCAGCATGCCCACACGACCACCGTTGCCGCCGTTCACGCGGGAGACCGCTGTCCAGAAGGTCCGTCTCGCCGAGGATGGCTGGAATTCACGGGACCCGGAGAAGGTCTCGCTCGCCTACACCCCCGACTCGCAGTGGAGGAATCGGGCGGAGTTTCCGAAGGGGCGGCAGGAGATCGTCGCCTTTCTGACGCGCAAGTGGGCGAGGGAGCTCGACTACCGGCTCATCAAGGAGCTCTGGACTTTCGAGGGCAATCGCATCGCCGTTCGATTCGCCTATGAATGGCACGACGATTCCGGACACTGGTATCGCTCGTACGGGAACGAGAACTGGGAGTTCGACGCCGACGGGTTGATGCGCCTTCGCTTCGCCAGCATCAACGACCTCCCCATCCAGGAATCCGAGCGCCGGTACCACTGGCCCCTGGGCCGCCGCCCCGATGACCACCCGGGGTTGACCGAGCTCGGTCTTTGAGGACGTGCCGGGACTCTGAGTGGCTCGCGCTCGCGGGTGCACCTCACCTGGAGGTCATCGAGGCGGGATAGATCCGATTCGCTCTTCATCTCCGCCGCGCTTCCGCAGCGGGTCTTCCCGCCCCTGTTCAACCGCTACGAGGCGGGCGAGAACTTCGGAACGCACATCGACAACGCGATCCGGCAGGTCCAGGGGACGTCGCACCGCATCCGCACGGATCTCGCGGCGACGCTCTTTCTGACGGGTCCGGAGGAGTACGAAGGCGGCGAGCTCGTTATCGAAG
>JBDTXY010000503.1:0-2626 GCA_040005945.1 Acidobacteriota bacterium | reverse complement strand
AACACCGCGGGGGCGCGATTCTATCCCGAGCCGCGGTCCCGGGATTCCGGGATCGCCCCTCCGCGGCGCTTCTCGAGCCAGTCCGTCAGCGCCTCGGGCGTCTTGCTGTTCAAGACCGCTTGCGGCGACGCCCACGCCTTCCGGGCGATCCCCACTCCGGTTGCCGTGTCGGCTAAGCCCGCGATGGAATGCGCATCCGGATCGATGGCGAGCAAGACGCCCTTCGCCACGGCGCGCCGCGCCAGGCGCCAGTCCAGATCCAGGCGGTGCGGGGATGCGTTGATCTCCATCGCGCAGCCCGACTCCGCCGCCGCGTCGATGACCTTCTCCATGTCGGCCGAGAGTCCCTCGCGCGAGAGGAGCAAGCGGCCGGTCGGATGACCCAGGATCGCGACGCGAGGGTTCTGGACCGCCCGGATCAACCGCGCAGTCTGCTCGTCGGAGGACAGCCCGAACCGGGAGTGGACGGAGGCGACCACGAGATCGAAGTTCTCCAGGAACTCGTCCCCGTAGTCGATGGTGCCGTCGGCCAGGATGTCGGCCTCGGTCCCATGAAAGATCCGCAGGTCCGGGAATCTCGGGCGCAGCGCCCGAATCTCCTCGCGCTGCGCCAGCACCCGCGCTTGTGTCAGTCCGCCCGCGTACGCCGCGGTCTTGCTGTGGTCGGTGAAGGCGATGAACCGATAGCCCGCGTCGCGCGCGGCCTGCGCCATCTGCTCGAGGCTCTGGCGCCCGTCGCTGGCGGTGGTGTGAACGTGGATGACGCCCTGGAGATCGCGGTCGGTGACCAGGGTCGGCAAGTTGCCGTTGGCGGCAGCCTCGATCTCGCCTCGATCTTCCCGCAGCTCCGGCTCGATCCACGCCAGACCCAGCGCGGCATAGATCGCGGCCTCGCTGTCGGCCGGAACGCGCGGGCCGCCGCCCTCGCGGAAGAGCCCGTACTCGTTCAACAAAAGCCCCATCCTCTTGGCGCGCCCCCGGAGCGCGACGTTGTGCTCCTGGGAGCCCGTGAAATAGAGCAGGGCCGCGGGGAACGCCTCCTCCGTCACGACGCGCAGGTCGGCGGCCAGGCCGTCGAAGAACCGCACCGAAGTCTTCGTGGGGCCCGAGCCGATGATCTCTACGACCTCGCCCAGCGCCCGGAACCACTGCGCGAGCTCCTCCGGCCTTTGCGAAGAAGCCAGGATGTCCACGTCCGACACGACCTCCATCCGGCGGCGTAGGCTCCCAGCCACCGCCGTCTCCGTGGCCAGCCCCGTCGCCGTCAGGGCGGCGGCAATCGCTTGCGCTCGCGCTCGCGCGACGCCGTAGAGGAAGCGTCCCGCGGAGCCGCGGACGAAACCGATGCCCTTGAGGATGTTCTGCGCGCTCTTGGGCCCGAAACCGCGGATGCCCGACAGCCGCCCGTCCAGGCACGCGCGCTCGAGCGCCTCGAGCGAGTCCACCCCGAGCGTCTCGAAGAGCGTCCGGACCTTCTTGGCGCCGAGGCGGGGAACGCGCAGGCAGTCGCGCAGTCCCGGAGGGAAGGTCGCGCGGAGCTCCTCGTAGACCGGCAGCTCCCCGGTCGTCACGAGCGTCTCGAGGTTGGAGAAGATCGTGGACCCGATGCCCGGCAGGTTCAAGAGCTCCCGGGTGCGCACCCCCTCCGCCAGGTCGCCGTCGAAGCCCAGGATCGCGCGGGCGCCGTTCTCGTACGCGCGGACCTTGAACGTGTTGGCCCCCGCCAGCTCCAGCATCCCCGCGATCTCATGGAGGATGCGGGCGACCTCCTTGCGTTCCACGCCGGGATTCTAGGCCGGGCCACGCGCCGGCCTCGGATACGATGCCGCGGATGAAAATCGACCTGCATTCCCACTCGACCGTCTCCGACGGCTTGGATTCCCCCTCGCAGTTGGTCGCCAAAATGGCCGCGGCGGGCTTGACCAGCTTCGCGCTGACCGACCACGACACGCTGGGCGGACTCTCCGAGGCGCGCGCGGAGGCGGGGCGCCGGGGCGTGGAGCTGATCTCCGGAGCCGAGATCTCGGCGGAGTGGGGCGGGCAGGACGACATCCACATCCTGGCGCTGTTCGTGGACGAGAACAACGCCCGGTTCAACGCCGCGCTGACCCAGAGGCAGGAGGAGCGGCGCACGCGCGGCGAGCGCATGGCCCAACGGTTGGTCGAGGCGGGCTATGCGATCGATCTGGACGCGATCCGGCAGGACGTCGGCGACGGAGTCTGGGGGAGGCCGCATCTGGCGCGGGCGCTGATCAAGGCGGGTTACGCCGCCACCAACGACGAGGCGTTCGATCGCTTCCTGGGCCGGGAGCACCCGTGGTACGTGCCGTACATCAAGTGGAAGGCGCAAGACGTCATCGCGGCGATCCGGGAGGCCGGGGGCGTCTCCTCGCTGGCGCACGCCATCTGGTACAAGAACACCGATGCCCTGATTCACGCCCTGGCCGCGGCCGGGCTGGATGCGATCGAAGTCTTTCATCCCGATCACGACGCCGCGTGCGAGCAGCGATTGGCGGGGCTGGCAGGCGCCCTGGCCCTCGCCGCGACGGCCGGCAGCGACTTTCACGGAACGCCCGAAGGCCGCAAGGTCCCGGGCGGCGTCTTTGGCGACGGCGGGATGCTCGAA
>JBDTXY010000502.1:0-2631 GCA_040005945.1 Acidobacteriota bacterium | reverse complement strand
TGGCCGCGCGTCGCCCGTCTCTATCAGGGCAAGGCGGGAAAACCCGAGCAGGAGCTCTTGAATGCGGCGATGAAGGGGCAGGGGCGGCTGGAGGGCCATGTTGGGCGGGGACGGAGGCATTCTAAGAGGTTGAGCCAAAAAGGTAAAATGGAGATCCGACTGCCCCCGCCCGTTCGGCGTCTAAACCTTGGAACGGCGGGCGACAGCAACGGGTCCGGCCGGATCACCAGGCATGCCGTCCACAGATGAAGAGCTGGTCGCCCGCTCGATGGGGGGCGATACCGACAGCTTCAACCAGCTCGTCCTGCGCTGGGAGCGGCCGATCTACGCCTTGGCCTACCGCGTCATCGGCCGTGAAGAGGACGCGCGTGACGTAGCCCAGGAAACCTTCCTCCGCGCGTTCCGCGCGCTCAAGGGGTTCAAGGGCCAGGCGAAGTTCTCGTCGTGGCTCTACCGGATTGCCCTCAACTTATGCAGGGACTGGATGCGCCGGGAGCGCCGCGCGCCTGTGATGCAGGCGCCCGAAGGCGTGGACATTATTGAGCTGGCAGGCGAATCGACGCCGTCGGAGTCGATCGAAGACCTGGTGTCGCGGCACGAACTGGGCCGTGCCGTCGCCCAGGCGATGTCCGGGCTCCCAGAGGAGCAGCGAACAGCGATTATTCTCAAGGAGTATCACGGGCTCACGTTCCAGGAGATCGCCGATCTGCTGGACTGTCCGTTGAGCACCGTGAAAACGCGTTTGTACCAGGGTCTTACCGTTCTTCGGAAGCAATTGCGCGAGGACGGCGTGGAGAGCACGTTCAGCAAGTAACCGGTGGCTTGACCCGGCAGGACGACACAACATATGTGCGATAGCAAGGAACTGCTCGTCGGATTTCTCTACGGTGAGCTCGACGCGCCGGCGCGGCGCACCTTCGAGGCCCATCTGGAAACGTGCGCGGAGTGCCGCGATGAGCTCTCGGAGCTGCGCGTCACGCGCGGACAGATAGCGCTGTGGACGCCGCCGGAGGCAGACCTCGGCTTTCGGATCGTAGGGGGTCCGGTGGCTGCGCCGCCTCCGGCGCCTCGCTTCCGCATCCCTCCCGCGTGGGGGCTCGCCGCGGCCGCACTGCTGGTGATGGCGATCGGCGCCGCGATTGCGAACGTCGAAGTGCGTTACGGAACCGGTGGCCTGGTCGTGCGCACCGGCTGGCAACACGCGACGGACGCGACGGTCGCTGCGCAGGGCGGCGACGGCGCGGGTGTGACTACCGTGGACTGGAAGACGCGGACCGAGCAGCTCGATCGCCGGCTCCGCGACCTGGAGGCCGCGATCTCGTCGCGCTCTCAGACGGGGCCGGTTCAAAGCGCATCGGTGTCGGGCATGTCGGATGCTGAAGTGCTGCAACGCGTGCGGGAGATGCTGGGACAGAGCGAAACGCGGCAGCAGCGCCTGCTTGCGGCCCGGGTCGCGGAGATCACGAGCGACTTCGATGCCCGGCGCCGCGTCGATCTGGCCGCCGTCGATCAGGGGATGGCCCGGCTCCAGAATTCGAGCGGCGCCGAGGTCAGGCAGTACCGGGATTTGATTCAGCGCATGTATCGCGCAACGGCCTATCAACAGACCAAGTCGGACGAAAGGTGAGATCGTGAAATCCTGGCTCGCACTCGCGCTCGTGATTACGCTTCCCGCGGTGGCGGAAGCGCAGACACTGGTGACCCCGAATTCCGAGCAGATCCGTCGTCACGAGCAGATTAGCCTGCTCGAGGGCACGCTGGTCGGAGCCGTGCGGTTCGCAGCGGGACGGGTCGCCAAAGAGGTGCAATCCCGTACGAACAACACCAACTTCTTTGCCGGCGAGGCGCGGGCGAAGGGCTTCACTCTCGACGGATACGGTGTGTTCGTCTACATCGAGATCCCGACGCTCGACCTCACCGTCACGCTGATGGTCGATCAGATGGAGCGGGAGGCCCAGCGTAAGCTCGACACCCAGGTCGCCAATCGCCTGGATTCGGCGGCGGCGAAGGATTTGCCCAACGCGAAGGATGTGCCCGGCGCGAAGGAGACGCTGCGTGACATCCAGGACACGGGGGAGAAATATCGCGGCGCCGTCAAGCTCGCGCTCACCGACGCCATGCTCGACTTCAGCAAGAACCTCGAGCTGAAACCGGACGAATGGCTCTCCGTAGCCGCGCGCGGCAGCGAAAGCGCGCTGACGCCGGGTGAGGTGCTGCAGTTGACGACTGTCGTCCTGCGAGTCAAGGGCAGCGACCTGACCGATTACCTGGCCGGCCGCCTGACCAAGGAACAAGCGCGCGAGAAAGTGGAAGTCCGGCAGTTCTGAGCGGCTGGCAATCATTGCCGCCAAAGTCGAGTGTACTATCCGGACGCGCACGAAGCCCGCTGGCACTTCGCCGGAAGGGCGCGCGTCCGAGGAGAGCTCGATGGAAGTTGTCCGCCCCGCACTGCCCCTGCTCGTCGCCGCGCTTGTCGTGCTACTGCTCGTCGCTGCGCTCCTCGTGCCGCTGCTCGCTGCTCAAGGCAGCGCCACGCGCAAGAAGCTCCTGGTCATCGGTGAGGAAAAGGGCTATCGCAGGCCCGACATGCAGGCCATGCTGACAGGCGCGATCAAATGGAGTCTCGGGCTT
>JBDTXY010000501.1:0-2634 GCA_040005945.1 Acidobacteriota bacterium | reverse complement strand
AGGCTGCTGAAAAAGGGAGTGGGACGTTGCGAGCGGGCCGCCGCAACCCGCAGGGTGGACGGCTTTTGCGCGCGCCTCAAGAAGGCGATCCTGGAGTGCAGATATGGTGACCCGATGAGAAAGAGAGCTCGAAGTCGAATGCAAAAGCCTGGACACGACACCCACAGGCTTTTTTCAGCAGCCTGCTAGAAGCGCTGTTCCCCGCGGGTCGCTGCGCGGCGCCCTTCTCGTCGTGACCGCCGACCTCGACCGTGAGACCAGAGCGCTCACCTTCACGGCCACGGAGACGCCGATTTTGCCAGGTCCGACTTCGAACAGTTCGCCGACAGCCACGGCCATGGCGACGTTCACCGCAACTCCACCCCCACGCCGACCTGACGGCGACTCAAAGACCGACCGGGACGCCCCTTCCCACGTCGACCCGCACGGCCACGTCTTTCCGGCAATCGCGACTTCCACCTCGACACCGACGGCGTCTCCGACTTCGTCCCTGACCGCCACTCCCCACAGGACGCCGACCCCTTAGAGGCAGACCCCCGGCCGGTCCGGCTCTTGCGTAGGGAGGTCCGGTGCGCAGGACACTCCCGGCCTTCCGTCTGCGGGCTTCGGCGTTTCTCGCTGCCGCCCTTTTTTCGGGCGCGTGCTTCAAGGACCCCCCGACGGCGCCCGCTACCGTTGGTTCGCCCACTCCGGTTCCGGCGCCGACTCTCACATCTGTGCCGGGGGAGCCGACGGCGACGCTTCCTCCCTTCTTCTCTCCTACATCGACACCGACCGCGGGGCCTGGAACGCCGACCCGGACACCGGAGACGCTTGTGACGACAGCGACTCCGACGGCCTCCGCGACGCCGATGGCAGTCGCAACCTCGACCGCGATCCCGACCGGCACTCCGGCCGCGACGGTCACGCCCGCCGCATCCCCCACGATCCCGGGCACGGCGACGCCCGCGCCAAGCTCAACTCAGACGCGCGTGCCGTCCCCGACTCCGACGGGAACTTTCGTTCCATCAACGGCCACCTCGACACCCCCGCCCGCCCAGACGCCGACCCCGAGCCGCACGGCCACGCCCACGGCGACGCGGACTGAAACGCCGGTTCCCCCGACACCGACGTTCACAACGGTGCCCGCCACCCCCTCCCCGACCGCGACCCTCACGCGAACGGCCACGACGACATCGACGGCGACACCGCTTGCGCCGAGCGCGACGCCGACGCGGACCGCGAGCGCGACGGTCACGCAGACGCCACTCCCGCCGACCGCGACGCGGACGGGTACCCCGACTCCGACCCCGACGAAAAAGAAGTAGCTCGTAGGGGTCCCCTCGGGGGGAGCTTAAAATTCTATCGGCGGGCTTCGGAGGAATCCCCGGACCGCCTGCTGACGGCACCGCGGTGGAGCGTCAGCGATTGCGGCCGCGGACCCGAGGAGTTCAGGGCATCATTTGCGGCCGACGATCTCGGCGAGAGACGATGCGGCGTATCCGGCCTGCTCCAGGCTCATTTCCGGGAAGATCGGCATGCTGAGGCCCCGCTCCGAGGCCCACTCGGTATGCGGAAAGCTGCCGGGTTTGTAGCCGAGCCCGGCGTAGGCCTTCTGCAGATGCACGGGCACCGGATAGTGAACGGCCGTCTGAACGCCTCGGGCCTCGAGGCCGGCGCGTACGGAAGCGAGGTCTTCCACGTAAACGACGAAGAGGTGGTAGACGCTCTCCGCTTTCGGGTTGTCGTTTGGAATGGTCACGCGGGCGCCGGCGAGGGCTTCGCGGTAGATACGGGCGATCTCGATCCGTCGGGCGGTCCAACGATCCAGGTGTCTCAATTTGACGCGGAGAACCGCGCCCTGGAATCCATCCATCCGATAGTTGAAACCGATCTGATCGTGGTGGTAGCGGCGCGATTGACCGTGATCGCGCAGCGTCCGCGCGAGGTCGGCGACGCGATCGTCATTGGTCGTGAGAGCTCCGCCCTCGCCATAGGCGCCGAGGTTTTTAGCCGGATAGAAGCTGAATGCGGCGGCCAGGCCGAAGCCGCCGACCCGCTTGCCGCGAAACCGGGCGCCATGAGCCTGGCAGGCATCCTCGATCACCGGTACGTTGCGCTCGGCGCCAATCTTCAGAATATCGTCGAGCTCCGCGGGGCGTCCGTAGAGATGGACCGGAACGATGGCCCTGGTGCGGCTGGTGATGGCGCTCTCGATCTGACGCGGATCGATGTTCGCGGTCGCCGGGTCGATATCGACGAAGACGGGCCGCGCACCCACGTAAGAGATCGCCTCGGCGGTGGCGATGAAAGTGGTGGGGGTCGTGATGACTTCGTCTCCGGGCCCCACGCCCGCGGCCAGGAGCGCCAGATGAATACCGCTGGTTCCGCTGTTCAAGGCGACGCAGTGCCGGACCTCGCAGTACGCGGCGAACTCGGTCTCGAACGCGGCAACTTCGGCTCCGAGAATGAAGGAGGCGTCCTGGCAAACGCGATCGAGCGCCGGAAGGATCTCCTCGCGCAGCGCCCCGTATTGTTCCTTCAGGTCGAAGTAAGGGACCTTCATGCGCCGCGCTCCTTTTCGCCTTTTCGCCGTGCGGGCCCGCTCGCCCGCGGACGGCCGCTCGATGACTCCACCGGCTGCGGCGAGAGAAT
>JBDTXY010000500.1:0-2634 GCA_040005945.1 Acidobacteriota bacterium | reverse complement strand
GCGAAGCGCTTGACCGGACCGCTCGACGTCGGAGCGCTGGAGGAGAGCCTCAACGAGATCGTCAGGCGCCACGACGCTCTGCGCACTTCGTTCTCGGTCTGCGAGGGGCGGCCCGTCCAAGTCATCTCGCAGGCTCGCCAGGTCGCTCTTCCCGAAACCGACCTGCGGGACTTGCCCGTCGAGGCGCGCGAGCGTGAAGCCTCCCGTTTGGCAGGGCTCGAAGCGGGCCGGCTGTTCGATCTAGCGCAAGGACCACTCTTCCGCGCGAAGCTGCTGCGCCTCACCGAAGAGGAGCACGTCCTGATCGTGACGATGCATCACATCGTTTCGGACGGCTGGTCGGTGGCCGTCTTCATGCGCGAGCTCGCCATGCTCTACGACGCCTTCCGGCTGGGAAAGCCTTCCCCCTTGCCAGAGCTGCCCATCCAGTATGCCGACTATGCGCTGTGGCAACAGAATTGGTTGCGTGGGGAGGTCCTGGAGCAGCAGCTCGATTATTGGAAGAGGCAGCTCGCCGGCATTCCGGCCGCGCTCGAGCTGGCGACAGATCGACCCCGCGCCGCGGTCCACTCGTTTCGGGGGGCGTCGATCGGCGCAATCCTGCCACTCGGCCTGCTCCAGAGATTGAACGCGCTCAGCCACAGCGAGGGAGCGACGCTGTTCATGACGCTGCTCGCGGCCTTCCAGGCGCTTCTTTCGCGCTACACGGGACAAGAGGACATCCCGGTCGGGTCTCCGATCGCCGGACGGACCCAGGTGGAGACCGAAGGCCTGATCGGCTTCTTCGTCAACACCCTGGTCTTGCGCGGCGATCTCTCCGGCGACCCGACCTTCCGTCAACTGCTTGCGCGCGTGCGGGAGACATCGCTCGAAGCCTACGCCCACCAGGATCTCCCATTCGAAAAGCTGGTCGAGGAGTTGCAACCCGAACGCGATCTCGGCCGGAACCCCCTCTTTCAGGTGATGTTTGCGCTTCAGAACACTCCGGCGTCGTCCCCAGAGCTGACGGGCCTTAAGGTCGCGCCTCTGTCCGTCGAGAGTAAGACCAGCCATTTTGATCTCGAGGTCTACCTCTTAGAAAAGCCAAGTGGTCTGACCTGCACGTTTGTTTACGCCACCGACCTCTTCGATTCGGGAACGATCGTCCGAATGATGGGGCACTACCAGCGGCTCTTAGAAAGCGTGGTGGCAGACCCGGATCGTTGTCTTTCGACGGTCGATCTGATGAGTGGTTCCGAAAGGCACCAGATCCTGGTGGAGTGGAACCAGACGGAGACGGAGTACCCGCGGAATAAGACGGTGCACGGCTTATTCGAGGAGCAGGTGGAGAGGACGCCCGAGGCCGTTGTTCTGCGGGACGGGCGGGAGGAGCTTCGTTTCGGCGAGCTGAATCGGCGCGCCAACCGTCTGGCTCACTTTCTGCGAAAGCGCGGCGTCGGTCCGGAGGTCGTCGTCGGCGTCTGCATGGAGCGCTCGGCGCGCACGGTCGTGGCCCTGCTCGGAGTGCTCAAGGCGGGGGGCGCGTACGTTCCTCTGGATCCCTCGTATCCCGAAGAGCGCCTCGCCTTCATGCTCCGCGATTCGGGCGCGCGTGTGCTCTTGACCGACGAGCCTTCGGCGCCCCGCTTCTCCGGCCACGAGGCGGAGGTCGTCCGCCTCGACTCGGTCGACGCGGCCTTGTCCGCCGAATCAGAGACGAATCCCGTAGGCGCGTCGCGGCCGGGGGATCTGGCGTATGTCATCTACACCTCCGGCTCGACCGGCCCGCCCAAGGGGGTCGAGGCGCTCCACCGCGGGTGCGTGAACCGCTTCGCATGGATGTGGCGGACATATCCGTTCGCCGCGGGGGAGGTCTGCTGCCAGAAGACGGCGCTCTCATTCGTGGATTCGGTCTGGGAGATCTTCGGGCCGCTTCTCCAGGGGATCCCGAGCGTCGTTCTGCCGGAAGAGACGGTCCGCGATCCCCGCGCGTTCTTGGAGACCCTGGCGGCCGCGCGCGTCACGCGGATTGTGCTCGTGCCGTCGCTTCTGCGGGCGCTGCTCGATTCCGGGATCGATCTGGCCGGGACGCTCCCGTCGCTCCGGTGGTGGGTGACGAGCGGCGAGGCGCTCTCGCTGGAGCTGTACCGGAGGTTTCGCGGTTCGTTGCCCGGCGCGACTCTCATCAATCTGTACGGCTCTTCGGAGGTTTCCGCCGACGTCACGTGCTGGGACAGCCGGTCGGCGGAGCCGCGCGACGCGGTCCCGATCGGCCGTCCGATCGCGAACACGCAGGTCTACATACTCGACGGACGAGGGCAGCCAGTCCCCGTCGGGATCCCGGGCGAGATCTACGTCGGCGGTCACGGCCTGGCCCGCGGGTATCGGAATCGTCCCGAGCTGACCGCCGAGCGGTTCCTGCCGGACCCCTTTCGCCGGGTGCCGGGAGCGCGCCTGTTTCGAACGGGCGACCGCGGCCGGTACCGCGACGACGGCCAGATCGAGTATCTCGTCCGGACGGATTTTCAGATCAAGCTTCGCGGCCGGCGCATCGAGCCGGGCGAGATCGAGTCTAGGCTCGGGGAGCATGCCGCGGTCGTCCAGGCCGTGGTCTGCCTGCGGGAAGACCTGCCCGATCAGCCGCGCCTCGTTGCC
>JBDTXY010000499.1:0-2637 GCA_040005945.1 Acidobacteriota bacterium | reverse complement strand
ACGGCGACTCGGCGGCCGACACGATGTCGGCGATCCTCAAGGAGGATCCGCCGGAGCTCTCGGTCACGAACCAGTCGGTCTCGCCGGGCCTCGAGCGCATCGTCCGCCACTGCCTCGAGAAGAATCCCCAGCAGAGATTCCACTCCGCCCACGATCTCGCCTTCGACATCGAGGCCTTGTCGGGAAGCTCCGGACAGGCGGCGATCGCACGCCCGCCGCGGCGCCTGCGCGCGATCGCCCTTCTGCTCGCGCTCGGCCTCGCGGCGGGAGCGTCGCTCGCGTTCTTTCTCATGCGCGGTCGCGGGCAAGCGGGCTCCGCTCCCGCTCCGGGCCCGACCTTCAAACGCCTCACGAACCTCTCGGGTGCCGAGAACTCTCCGGCCCTCTCGCCCGATGGCCAGGCGCTCGTTTTCGTGCATCGCACCAACAACCAAACGCACGTGTGGTCGCAGCGCGTGGGCGGCCACAAGCCGATCGACCTGACGCCGGAGTGCGATCGCACGACCTACTCCCCCGCCTTCTCGCCCGATGGAAGCCTGATCGCCTTTTCCTCGCGGTGCGCCGAAGGAGGCATCTTCATCATGGGGGCCTCCGGTGAGAACGTGCGCCGCGTGACCGCGTTCGGAGCCGAGCCGGCGTGGTCTCCCGACGGCCGCGAGCTCGTCTTCTCGACGGAGCCCGTCGTGAAGCCCTACGCCCGGATGGGCACGAGCGCGCTCTGGCGCGTCGCGATCGGCGGCGGCGGCGAGCCACGCGAGCTTTACGCTGCGGACGCCATTCAGCCGAGGGTCTCTCCGCACGCCCTGCGCATCGCCTTCTGGGCGTTGCCGATTGGCGGCAGCCAGCGCGACATCTGGACGATCCCTTACAAGGGCCTCGCCCCGGGTGAGAAGCCCGTCGCGGTCACACAGGATCCGGCCGTGGATTGGAACCCGGTCTGGGCGCCGGACGGCAAGGCCCTCTACTTCCTGAGCAACCGCGACGGCGCGATGAACCTCTGGAAGGTGCCGATCGACGAGGCCAGCGGGAAACCGATCGGGCCTCCGGCGCCCGAGCGACTTCCCGCGCGCGAGGTGGGCGGCTTCGATCTCTCTCGAGACGGCCACCGCGTCGCGTACGTGGACCGCGAGGTCACGTACGCGGTGGATCGCCTGAAATTCGACTCCGATGGCCGTCTCGTCGGGGATCCCGAGGAGATCTACACGAGCTCGCAGGAGATGACGGAATTCGACGTGTCGCCCGACTCGACTCTGTTCGCCTTCGACTCTCAAGGGGGCGTCCAGGACGACATCTGGATCGAGCAGTCCGACGGCAAGGGCCTCAGGCAGCTCACCGACGACACCTTTCGCGACCGCCATCCGTTCTTCTCTCCCGACGGACGCCGGCTCGCCTTCCACTCCGACCGCAGCGGCCGTTACGAAATCTGGACCATCGCGACGGACGGCAGCGGTCTCACTCAGCTGACGAAGACCGCGGGAGAGAACTTTTTCGAGCCTCTCTGGTCGCCGGACGGCCGGCATCTCGTGATTAATGGCGGGCGGACTTCCAGTCTCCTCACACTCGACGAGCGGGGCGCGCTGACGAGCACGCAGAGGCTTCCCGAGCCGGCCCCAAGGACGTTCGCGCATCCCATCGCCTGGTCCATCGATGGAAAGCGACTCCTCGCCGCGATCGCGGCCCTGCCGGATCGCGAGACCGTCGGCATGGTCTTCTACTCTCCCGAGACGAATACGCTCTCGGATCCGATCCGCGGCATCCACACCGCCGGAGCCGCCCGCCGTGGCGCGTTCCTCGAAAGCCGAATCGTTTTCGTCGACGCCGACGGAGTCCATGTGGCCGACCCCGGCGCCGGCACGGATCGTCTCGTCCTGCCATACGCCGGCGCCAGCCGCTACAGCAATGTGAAGTGCCGCGGCGTAAACACCTGCTACGGCGTCCGGGCGAGCGACAACGCCGACATCTGGATGCGAACGGCCGAAGAGACGAAGCGGTGACGCTGACCGTCGGCTCGAAGCTGGGCCCCTACGAGATCCTCGGCCCGATCGGCGCGGGAGGCATGGGCGAGGTCTACCGCGCGAGGGATCCTCGGCTCAACCGCGAGGTCGCGATCAAGGTGCTGCCGGCGTCGTTCTCCCAGGACGCCGACCGCCTGCGCCGCTTCGAGCAGGAGGCCAAGGCCGCCGGAGTCCTCAACCACCCGAACATCACCGCGGTCTACGACATCGGCAGCCACGACGGCGCGCCCTACGTCGTCCAGGAACTGCTCGAAGGCGAGACGCTGCGGGCCGAGCTCGCGGGCGGACGCTTCTCGCCGCGCAAGGCGATCGACTCGGCGCGGCAGATGGCCGAAGGCCTGGCCGCCGCGCACGAGAAGGGCATCGTGCATCGCGACCTGAAGCCGGAGAACGTCTTCGTGACCAGAGACGGCCGGGTCAAGATCCTCGACTTCGGCCTGGCCAAGCTGACGCACCAGGAGGAGGGCGCCCCGGCGACCAACCTCCCGACGGCGACGGCGGGAACGGAGCCCGGCGTCGTCCTCGGCACGCTCGGGTACATGTCGCCGGAGCAGGTGCGTGGCAAGCCGGCCGACGCGCGCAGCGACATCTTCTCCTTCGGCGCGATCCTCTACGAGATGCT
>JBDTXY010000498.1:0-2653 GCA_040005945.1 Acidobacteriota bacterium | reverse complement strand
CCTATCCCGGACAAACAGCGACCTTCAATGACAGCGGCGCGGAACCGGGCTTCAATGTCGTGACGGTCACACGCCAGCAGACGTTTATCCGCCGCCATCGATTCAGCGTTTAATTCACCCGCGATGCTTGAAAACCACAATTCATCCGCAGGGACATTTAAAAACTTTTGTTGTTCTGTTAACCCCTCTCTAAATCTCTCCCCGCAAGCGGAGAGAGACTTAAAACCGCGCACGTCTCGACTTGCTTCCCCTTTCTCCGCTTGCGGGGCAAAGGGGGTTGGGGGATAGGGGTTAATTTCGCTGAGAGGTGATCCGGCAGGACCTTGACGGCGACGGTGCGCTCGAGGCGCGTGTCGCGAGCGCGGTAGACCTCCCCCATCCCGCCCGCGCCGATCGCGGACACGATTTCATAAGGACCGAGACGGGATCCGGCTGCGAGGGTCAACTGGACGTGAAGGATACAGAAAAACCTGGAGCGAGCATGTCCGACGTTGGTCGGTGAATCAGTGCTTCGCGAGCGCGGCCGTCCAGTTCTTCACGAGCGCCACGCGGGTGAGTCCGGCCTCGCCGGCGTCGTTGACGAGGAACCGCTTTCCGTCCAGTGAAACGTCGTACCCGTAGAGCCCGGACCGTGGACCGATGAACATGTTCACGCGAAAGAGCGGGCGGACGTCCTTCACCACGAACCGCGGTCCGCTCCCGTCGACGGACGCCGTGCTCAGCTCATCAGTCGCCGACACGAAGTACAGTTCTCTCCCGTCGGGACTCCACCGGGGCTGCGTCCCGCCGCTCCCGGATACCTGCCACCTCGCTCCGGCGCTCGGGAACGAGCTGACGTAGACCTCGTCTCGGCCAGTGTGCTGCGATACGTACGCGACCCATCTCCCGTCGGGCGAGAACTGGCCGCTGTACTCGAGGAATGGAGATCGTACGAGCGGAAACGCCTTCGCGGGATCGGCGACGGGATACGTCCATATGTCGCTCGCCCCGATGTTGCCTCGATCGACGAGCAGATAACGGCCATCGTGCGACCAATCCGTGACCTCGAGACGCTCTTTGGATCGCAGGATCTCCTTCGGCTGGCCGGCTCCGTCAGCCGCGACCGAGGAGAGGATAAAATCTCTTCCCCCGCCGAGCCCTTGAACGAACGCGATCTGCGACCCGTCGGGCGACCAGACCGGGGCGACCTGCGCCTCGGCCTCCGTGGTCAATCGGGTCTGGACTCCGCGATCGAGCTCGTACACCCAGACGTCGTTGTTCGGGTCGCCCATCAAGGCGCTCGCGCGGCGCCCGTCGGGCGACAGCTCCGGCGCGTAAGCCGCGCTCTTTTCGGCCACCGGTGCGAGGCGCCGTCCCGAAAAATCGAGCCAGGTCAACCGCCCGCCACTTCCCTCGCGCGCGATCTGGTAAGCGAGCACGCCGTTGTCCGAGACCGAAAACGTCCCTCGCCACACTCCGCTGTCGAAGTTGGCGTCGTCGGCGATTCGCAAGCCCTCGCCCGCAATGACCAGCCTCTTCGGATCGAACGGAAACGCCATCAGGCTCGTTTCACGAATCAGGAGGACCCGGCCCGAGGCATATTGCGCGCTTCCATAGGACGACATCAGGCGCCGCGGCGTCCCGCCTTCCAGCGACGCGACGTAGATCCCGCTCTCCTCGGATCGGGGGTTGGAGTGGTTCGCCGCGAGATAGAGAACGTGCTTTCCGTCGGGCAGGAAGAACGGCCAGCGGTGGGTGGTGTGCACCTTCCGGTCGGTGAGAGCGGTGAGCGGCGATGGCGCGCCTCCGGAAGCCGCCACGCGGGAGAGGCCCGTCCCGACATCCGGGGCGAAGACGATGACCCCGCTCCGGCCCCACGTGCCCCCGCGCGAATTCGGGGCGTCGCAGATCGTCTGGACGGGTCCGCCCGAGGAGTCCATGACCTTGAGCTTTCCGCCCGAAAAGAACCCGATCGACCGGCTGTCCGGCGACCAGAACGGAAATCGCCCGCCATCCGTGGCTGCGAGCGGCGTGACCGTTCCGGCGACCAGCGACTGGATCCAGAGCTTTCCACCGGCGCCGAAAACGGCGCGGTCGCCGTCGGGCGAGAGAGCGATCGGAGCCGAGTCGTCGCCGGTCATGCGGAACGACGTCTTCTCCGGAGCGTCGAGGAAGGAGTGAATCGCTCGATTCCGGTCGCCGGCACGGAGCCGCCGCAGCTCGTCTGCGAGAAAGAGAACCCCGAGAAGGAGGACCGCAGCCGCGGCCCAGGGGATCCAGTCGCGCCGTCTCCGGCGCTGCGGGGTGACGGCCGTGGCTCCCGTCTGCGAGCCGCTTTCCGCGATCCACTTGAGCTCGCCGCCCAGGTCCGCCGCGTTCTGCCAGCGATCCTCGGGGTCTTTCGCCAGGCTCTTCTTGACCACGTGATCGAGCGCCGGCGGCGACATAGGCTGAGCCTGCGAGATCGGCTGCGGCTCGTCGCGCAGGATCGAGGAGATCAGAGACGCCTGCGTCGCGCCGGAGAACGCCTTCTTCCCCGTGGCCATCTCGTAGAGAACGCAGCCGAACGCGAAGATGTCCGTCCGGGCGTCGGCGTCCTTGCCCTCCAGTTGCTCCGGAGCCATGTACTGGAACGTCCCGAGGATCGTTCCTTCCTGGGTCAGCGCGTGCTGCG
>JBDTXY010000497.1:0-2655 GCA_040005945.1 Acidobacteriota bacterium | reverse complement strand
GCGCGGGGGAACTTTACCGGGAGTCGGGAGACGGCGGGAAAGCAGCGGGCATCGACGCGAAACTGGCTGCACTGGTGTCGGGCGATCCGAAGCTCGACCAGGCATTGGGCGAAGCCAGGTCGGCGAGGGAAGGCGGCGACGCTTCCGCGGCTTCGCTGAAATATCGGATCGTCGAGAACGTTCTGCGCGTCACCCCCCGGTTTCAGCAGGCGCGCCACGACGTGGAACCGGGGGTGGTGGGTTTGCCGCTGGAGGACTGGGCTCCGGCGCTCGGGGCGGCGGTTCTGGCTCGGGCGTCGAAAGGGCTGCCCGTTGCGTTTGCGGCGATCCCCGGAGCGCTCTCAGGGGTTCGCGGAGCATCCGTCGTGCGGGTGTCCGGGACGGACTCACGCGCGGTGGCCTTCGAGGGCTCGGTCGGCCTCCAATCTGCCCGGGCGGAGGCAGGCCGATGGACTCTGACGGCCGCGATCGCCGGATCGGCCAGCTTCGATCTCGCGGTGGCCGACGTGACCAATTCGGGACGGCTCGATCTGATCACGCCCGGAGCCGTCTGGGTCGGTGAAGGCGGCGCGATGCCCAAGGTCGCGATCGCGCCGGGCGATCGCGTCGTCCCGTTGGACTTCGATTCGGACGGAGATCTGGATCTGTACGTGTCCGCGCGATCCGGCGACCATCTGCTGCGCAACAACCTGGATGGGTCGTGGACGGACGCGACCGGGAGCGCGGGACTGCCCGCGGGAATCGCCTCCGAAGCGGCCGTGGCGGCCGACCTCGATCGCGACGGCGACGTCGATCTGGTGCTGCTCCGGGCCGGCGGAGGATTCGCGGTCGTCGACAATCTGCGCGGAGGGCGCTTCCAGAATCGCGACGCGGGTCTCCCCCAAACGGGAGCCGTCCGCGGCGCGGCGGCGGGGGATTTGAACTGCGACGGGCGCGTGGATCTGGTCTGGTCCGACGAGGAGGGAACCTCCGCGGCCTTGAACCGCGGCGACGGGACGTTTCTGCCGCCGCGGCGCATCGGGCCGCCGGGCGTGCCGCTCCTCTTCGACTACGACAACGACGGCTTTCTCGACCTGTTCGTGGCCCAGCCCACAGGTCCCTCGACCCTCTACCGCGGCGACGGCGCGGGAAATCTGACTCCGGCGGCGGCGGGATCCTTTCCTCCGGCCTCCGGAGCCGAAGCCGTCGACTGGGACGGCGACGGCGATCTCGACCTCGTCCTTATCACGTCCTCCGGCGGCGCCGAGGCGTTCGAGAACCGCGGGGGCAACGCGAACGCCTGGATCGACGTCGCGCTGGAGGGCCTTCCGACGGGGTCGGCGAAGGTGAACCGGCTCGGATTCGGCTCCGAGATCGAGGCCAAGGCGCAGGACCTTTACGTCTACCGGGTGGCGGCGCGCGCGGTCACACGCCTGGGAATCGGGGCGCGCGGCAAGGCCGAGGTCCTGCGCGTCGTGTGGACCAACGGCATTCCGCAGAACGTGCTCTCTCCTCCTGTGAAGACGGTCGTGCGCGAGGTCCAACAGCTCAAGGGCTCCTGCCCGTTCCTCTACGCGTTCGACGGGACGCGGTGGCATTTCGTCACGGACGTGTTGGGTCGAAGCCCGGCCGGTCTGCTCTACGACGGAATCCACCAGGCTCCGGCCGACACCCGAGAGTGGCTGCTGATTCCCGGCGACCTGCTCGCGCCGCGGGATGGGCGCCTCACGCTCGACTTCACCGAGGAGCTCTGGGAGACCGCGTACTTCGACCTCGCCGAGCTCTCCGCGGTGGACCACCCGGCGGGGGTCCAACTGGTTCCCGACGAGAAGATGGTGCCGCCGCCCTTCCCGCCGAAACAGCTCTTCACGGTTTCGCATCCGCTGACGCCGCGGGCGACCGACGGTGAAGGCCGCGATCGAACCGCCGAGATCTCGGCGCAGGACGGCGTCTTTCTGGCGTCCTTCACGCCCACGCGCTATCAGGGCATCGTCGAGCCGCATGAATTGATCCTGGAGCTGCCGGAGGCTCGCCGAGGCCGGCAGGTCATGCTGTATCTGACCGGCTGGATCCTCTACGCCGACACGTCGATCAACGTGTCGTTGTCGCAGCGGAAGGATCTGGCGGCGATGCCTCCGGTGCTCGAGGTACCCGACGGGCGTGGAGGCTGGAAGACCGCGATCGCCGCGATGGGCTATCCCGCCGGCAAGACCAAGACGATGCCGGTCGACATCTCCGCGGTGCTGGATCGGTCGGATCCTCGCGTCCGGGTCCGGACGAACCTGGCCATTTCCTGGGACCGCATCGCCTACACGGTGGACGATTCGCCGGTCTCGATGCAGACGACGCGATTGCCTCTGTCCTCCGCGAAACTGTTCTTTCGCGGCTTCTCCCGGATGGTCCGCGAGAGCTCCGACGGGCCGCAGGTCTTCCTCCACGACGAGGTCTCGACCGAGCCTCGCTGGGCGGACATGGCCGGGCAGTACACGCGGCTAGGCGATGTGCGCGCGTTGCTCACGGCGGCCGACGACCGCTACGTCGTCCTCAAGGGCGGCGACGCTGTGCGACTGGAGTTCGACGCGGCGGCGCTCCCGCCCGTCCAAGACGGCTTCGTCCGCGACGATCTGCTCGCGCTCGACGGCTGGGACAAGGACGCCGACAAGAACACGGTGTCCG
>JBDTXY010000496.1:0-2658 GCA_040005945.1 Acidobacteriota bacterium | reverse complement strand
GCAACCAGCTCTCCCAGTACGACGAGAGCAAGCGCCAATACCCCAGCTTCGACCGGACGATGATCGGACCGCACGTGATCGCCGACATGACGCGCTGCATCCAATGCACGCGTTGCATCCGGTTCTGCGCGGAGATCGCGGGCACCAGCGAGCTGACGTTCCTGGACCGCGGGGGCCGAACGCTGGTCTGGACGCACGAGGGACAACCGCTGGCCAACGACTGGTCGGGCTGCGCCGCGGACGTGTGCCCGGTGGGAGCGCTGACGACCCGCGAGTTCCGGTTTCGCAGCCGCGTCTGGTATCTCCACAAGACCAAGTCGGTCTGCCCCGGCTGCAACGTCGGCTGCAACGTCTCCATCGAGTCCAAGGACGACGTCGTCTACCGCTTCCTGCCGCGCCTGAATCCCGCGGTCAACGACTACTGGCTCTGCGACCACGGGCGGTTCCTGTCCGAGAGCCTGAACCTGCGCGACGTCCACAAGGCCACGATTCGGACCGGCGGCTCCGTCTCGGACGCGCACGTTCCGGCCGTCGTCGATCGGATCGCGGCGGAGATCCGCGAGACGGTCCAGAAGACCGGGCCCGCCGGGCTCTTCTTCCTGGGCTCCGCGAACCTGTCCAACGAGGAGAATTTCCTGCTTCGCAAAATCGCGGATCACCTGGCCTGCCCCAACCGCGACGTCACCGTGGACAAGTCGCGCCTCCGCAAGATCAAGTCCCAGACGGAATGGGTCGAGGGCGACGACGTCGGCGCGAATTTCCGCGGGGCCCGCGCGATGGGGCTGGAGCCGGGCCGCGGCGGGTATGGATGGGACGCCGTCCTGGCCGGCAAGGCCAAGCCCGAGGTCGTGTTTGTCGCCGACGCCGGCTTCGGCGCCGCGGCCGACGACGCCGAGATCGTCGCGCTGCTGCGCCGCGCGCGCTTCGTGGCCGTGGCGGCGCGGACGGCCAACGCGCTGACGCGGGCCGCCGACGCCGTCCTCCCGGCCGCTTCCCTGGCCGAAAAGGAAGGCACGTTCACCAACGTCCAGGATCGCGTGCAGAAGTTCGAGCGGGCGTTTCTCCCGAAGCCTCCCGTGCGGGCGCACTGGGAGCTGCTGCTCATGCTGGCGATCGCTCTGGGATGGGGCGACCGCAATTGGACGCCCGCGGATCTGCTCAGGCAGATTCGGCTGGAAGTCGAAGGCTACGGCGGGATTGCGGAGGACGAGCTCGATGGCGGCGCGCTTCTGAAGAAGGGCGATTTCGCCTGGGCGCAGACGCCGTGACGCTACTGGACTGGACGATCGTGGTGCTGCGCATCGCGCTTCCGGCCTTGATCCTGCCGGGGATCGTGACCCCCCTGGTCTGGGTCGAGCGGCGGGTCGCGGCCCTCATCCAGGACCGCCCGGGGCCCAATCGCGTCGGCCCGTTCGGCCTGCTGCAGAGCCCGGCCGACATTCTCAAGCTCTTCATGAAGGAGCAGGTCGTGCCCGCCAGCGTGGACCGCCTCCTTTTCTTTCTCGCGCCGGGGCTGGCGGTCTTCGCGGCCCTCTCGACCTTCGCGGTGATTCCGTACGGATCCACGCTCGAGATCGACGGGAGGACCATTCCCCTGATCGGCGCCGACGCCTCGATCGGCGTCCTCTACGTGTTCGCGATCACCTCGCTGTCGGTCTACGCGATCGTGCTCGCGGGCTGGTCGTCCAACGACAAGTTCTCGCTGATGGGCGGCATCCGGTCGAGCGCGCAGATCATCTCGTACGAGCTGGCCATGACGACCGCGGCGGCCGGCGTGATCCTCGCCGCGAGCTCGTTCAAGTTGAACGACATCATCGCGATGCAGCAAGGCACCTGGCTGGGCTTCATCCCGCGCTGGAACGGGTTCGCGCAGCCGCTGGGATTCCTGATCTTCTTCGTGTCAGCCTTCGCGGAGACCAACCGCCTGCCCTTCGACCTGCCGGAGGCGGAGGCCGAGCTGGTGGCCGGCTACCACACGGAATACTCCGCGATGCACTTCGGCTCGTACTTCCTGGCCGAGTACATCAACGTCATCGTCGCATCGGCGATGACCGTGACGCTCTACTTCGGCGGCTGGTCGCTCCCGGGGTTTGCGCCGCACGGCATCCTGGGTGTCGCCGCCTCGATCGCGGTCTTCGCCGCCAAGACCGCCTTCTTCGTGCTGATCTTCATCTGGGTGCGCTGGACGCTCCCGCGCTTTCGCTACGACCAGCTCATGAAGCTGGGGTGGAAGGCGCTGCTCCCGCTGGCCCTGTTCAACCTGTTGTGGGCCGCGGCGCTGGAGATGTGGAAGATGCGAGCCTGACGATGGATCGGTGGGTCTTCGACGCCGCCGCGGCGGTCGCGATCCTGTTTTCGGCCCTCATGGTGCTGACGCGGAATCCCGTGCGAAGCGTCCTGGCCCTCGTCGTGGCCTTCTTTTCTCTGGCCGTGTGCTTCGTCCTCTTGTGGGCGCCCTTCATCGCCGCGATCCAGGTCATCGTTTACGCGGGAGCCATTCTGGTCCTCTTCCTCTTCGTGCTGATGCTCTTGAACGTGGGCCCGGAGCGCCCCGAGAAGACCGGGCGCCCGCTCCAGACGTTTTTCTCCGGCATCGCGATCGTGATCTTTGCGGGGTTTCTGCTTTCCGCCCTGCGCCGCAGCGGGGATGTCGCCGCC
>JBDTXY010000495.1:0-2659 GCA_040005945.1 Acidobacteriota bacterium | reverse complement strand
CAGGTCGTCGGAAGAGCAGGCGGACGAAGGTCGCGAGCGTGAACGAGTGCCCGAGCCGGCCAAACCTGTCGAGTTCACCTGGTCGGGCTGGCGAAGGCGCATCGCGTTCAGTCTCCCGGCGTTTCCGGCTGTTCTCTCCCGGCACAGGAAGACTCATAGCGGGAGCGTCTTAGTAGCGGCCACCAAAGGGAGCGTGTCGCACTTCCAACAGACTGCGACACCGGCGCGGATGTCTGATGTGGCTCGGCAGACGACAGCGCGCTAACGCGGCACCGCGATCGCGCTTCGAGAGTTCGCGGTAAGCGCCAGCCTGCTGCCCTAGCGCCCTTCCGCTGGGAAGGGCGCCAGCCTGCTGCCCTAGCGCCCTTCCCAGCGATGCGCGCCCCGGAGGGGAACTCGGGCAGTAGACGGGCCTCCGAGCCGACTACTCGGCTTGGCCGAACGCCTTGATCTCCTCCATCTCCTTGGGCGAGAGCTCGCGCGGAGTCTCGCCGCGGGCCACCTTCTCGCTTTGAACGTGCTGACGGATCTCGTCGACGATCTCGGGGTTCGCCAGCGTCGAGATGTCTCCGACGTCGGCGAAGTTCGAGATCCCGGCGATCACCCGGCGCATGATCTTTCCGGAGCGCGTCTTCGGCATGTCGGGAACGATCCAGACGTTCTTCGGGCGCGCGATCTTCCCGATCTCCGTTTCGATCGCCTTCGTCACCTTCTCCTCGACTTCAGTGCTCGCACTGAACCCGGGCTTGAGCGCGATGTACATCTCGACCGCCCGGCCGCGGATGTCGTCGATCACGGGCACGGCGGCGGCCTCGGCGATCTCCTCGACGGTCATGGTCGCCGACTCGAGCTCCTTGGTGCCGAGCCGGTGTCCGGCGACGTTGATCACGTCGTCGACGCGGCCGAGGATCCGGAAGTAGCCGTCGGCTGCCTGCACCGCACCGTCGTTGGCGAAGTACGGCCAGTCGTGCCAGTCCTTGCTGTTCTTGTCCCGGCAATACTTCTCGTAGTAGGTCTGGACGAACCGCTCGGGATCCCCCCAGATGTTCTGGAAGATGCCGGGCCACGGGTTGCGGATGCAGATGTTGCCCGCCCGGCCGCTCCCGGCCTCGACGACCTTGCCCTCTTCGTCGTAGATCACGGGGTAGATCCCGAGCACCCCCGGCCCACAGCTGCCCGGCTTCATCGGATTGAGCGCGGGCAGCGTGCTGCCGAGGAAGCCGCCGGTCTCGGTCTGCCACCACGTGTCGACGATCACCGCTTCGCCCTTGCCCACCATGTCGTGGTACCAGCGCCACACTTCCGGCTCGATCGGCTCACCCACGGTCGTCATGTGCTTGAAGCGGTAGTCGTACTTCGCCGGCTCCTCCGGCCCGAGCTCGCGCAGCACGCGGATGGCCGTCGGCGCGGTGTGGAAGATGTTCACCCCGAGCCGCTCGGCGATCCGCCAGGGACGGCCGGCGTCCGGGTACGTGGGCACGCCCTCGTACATCACGCTCGTCGTGCCGAGCGCCAGTGGGCCGTAGACGATGTAGGAGTGCCCGGTGATCCAGCCGATGTCGGCGGCGCACCAGTAGGTGTCCTCCGGGTGGATGTCCTGGTAGTACTTCGACGTGCCGGCGACGTAGGCGAGGTAGCCGCCCGTGCTGTGCTGGCAGCCCTTCGGCTTGCCGGTCGTGCCACTCGAGTACATGATGAACAGCGGCGCTTCGGCGGGCATGGACTCCGGGTCGACCAGCTTCCCTTGGTAGTCCGGCAAGATCTCGTCCACGAAGAAATCCCGGCCGTCGACCATGGGACTCTTCGAGGCGTACTCGCCGGCATGCCGGCGCCACACGAGCACCTTCTCGACCTCGAGCCCATCCTCGCGGGCCCTCTCCACCGCTTCGTCAGCCTTGACCTTGTTGTCGGTGAGCTCCCCGTTGCGGTAGTAGCCGTCCATCGTGACGAGGATCGTGCTCTGCGAGTCGGCCATGCGGCCGCCGCACGCCGCGCCGGAGAACCCGCCGAAGACCTGCGAGTGGATGACCCCGAGCCGGGCGCAGGCGAGCATCGCGATCGGGAGCTCGGGCACCATCGGCAGGTGGAAAGTCACGCGGTCGCCGACCTTCACGCCGCAGAAATCTCGCAGCAGCGCGGCGAACTCGTTCACGCGCTTATAGAGCTCCTGATACGTGATCGCCTTGGTCTCCGCGTCCTCCGGCTCCGGCACCCAGATGAGGGCCGCCTTGTTCCGGCTCTTCGCCAAGTGGCGGTCGACGCAGTTGACAGACGCGTTCAGCCGCCCACCGACGAACCACTTCCAGAACGGCGGGTTGCTCGTGTCCAGCGTCGTATGCCAGTAGTGATCCCACGTGAGCAGGTCCGCGTACTCTTTGAAGCACTCGGGGAAGTGCTCTTCGCTGAACCGCTCAAAAATCGCCGGGTCGGCAGCGTTGGCCTGCCCAATGAACGTTGCCGGCGGGTAGTAGTACTCCTCTTCCCGCCAGTGCACAGCGATCTGCGACTCGGAGACCTCCGCCTCCTCTACGACATCCATTACTCAACCTCCCGGTCGAAAACCAAACCTTCCGACTCCCCGAACTCCTCGAAGTCACGGTCGTGGATCTCCGCCGTCGCGTTCGCCTGCGCCGCGAACTCCTCACTCGGCGGGTAGCGC
>JBDTXY010000494.1:0-2660 GCA_040005945.1 Acidobacteriota bacterium | reverse complement strand
TGTGCGCGTACTCGCGCGCCCGATCGCGGTCCTCGGGCGTCAGAAACGAGCACTCGAGCAGCAGCACACGCGCCGCGAAGAGCTGCGGCACGGCGTCGAAGATTTCCGCGCCGCAATCTCCGGGATAAGCGAGCAGCGGGACTTCCTCGCGGCGCGTCACTTCGGTTCCGCCCGCGCGCAGCTTCGCGATCTCCTCCCCGGCCACGCCCGCGAACTCATCGCGCAGCTTCTGCTTGACCTCCGAGAACAGGTATCCGACCGTCGGGACGCGGTGGCGGCCGGGCAGGACCGTCATCTCCAGGTCGTTGCGCAGCCGGACGCGATCGCCCGGTGCCGACGGCACGATCTCGATGCGGTAATCGATCTGTTCCAGCGCTTCGCAGGCCTGGATCCATTGCGCGACGGGGCCCGCGGCCTCGGCGGGAATGAACACGCGGGCCGCGGGAAAGTCCTGCAGACGTCGGCGCGAGGCAAAGTGCGCGAGGCCCGCGATGTGGTCCAGGTGCCCGTGCGTGACGCAGACCGTCGCGTACCCGACCACGTCATCCGGCGCGCGGCCAAACTCCAGGAGCGTGCGGAAGCCCGGGAGCTTGTAGAAGGACTCGTGCCCCGCAATCGACACGCCCTCGATGGCGATGCCCGCGGCGTCGATCGATACGCGGCCTCTGCCTTCCGGATAGTCGCCGGCCATCTCGCGCAGAGTAATGCACTCCGCGCGGAGACGGCCGGAGCGCGACGGGAGGCTCGGCGCTAGGGAATCGCCGCGGCGAACTTGGTCAGGACGGCGTCGTAGCCGCCCGCCGGGCCGTTGAGCGCCGGAAGATCGGTGCTCGAAGACGTCGGCGAGAGATAGACGTTGCCCTGCGCGTCGATCGCGACAGCCGGCCCGTAGGACGCGGTCTGATAGGGCTCGGCCCCGGCGCCTCCGTAGTAGGTCGACCCCAGGTACGCGCCGTCGGTCGAGAAGACCGCCAGGTACGCGTCGCTTCCGCCACCCTTGTGCGGCTGATAGGCGTCCGCCGAGGCGATTTGCGTCGCGCTGCCGGTCGCGCCGGAGATTACGACGCGATGGTCCTGGGTGATTCGCAGGCCACGGCCGTACTCGTTCCCCGTTCCGCCGAAGTAGGTTCCCCAGATCCGCTGTCCGTTGGTGTCGAACTTGACCAGATAAGCCTCCTGGCTCGGGATCCCGCCTCCCGACGCTGGCGTGATCAGCTCCTGATAGGTGCCGGCCGTGGCGATGCCGCTGCTGCTCTGGGTGAACCCCGTCAGGTAGATGCTGCCTTCGGAATCCGTGTAGCACTCTCGCCCGCGGTCCGCGAGCGTGCCGCCGTAATAGGTCGACCAGATCAGCTGCCCGCCGCCAGTCCACTTCGACACGAACGCGTCGACGGCTCCGGCCATCGTCTCTTGATACGCGCCGGCTGTCGCCATTCCGGTCTTGCTGGGCGTCGTGCCCGCCAGGATGACGTTGCCGAGAGGGTCGACCTGGATGTCGTGGGGACGGTCCTCGCCGACGGCGCCGAAGTAGGTGCTGAAGGCCACGACGCCGTTGGGGTCGAGCTTGGCCCAGAAGCAGTCCATGGGCTTGCCGACGAAGGTGTCCTGATAGGCGCCGGCGGTGGCGATTCCCGACGCGCTGCCCGTGAAGCCGGTGACGTAGACGTTGCTCGCGGCGTCATGGGCGATGCCCAGGATCCATTCGCCGCTGGGTCCGCCGAAATAAGTGCTCCACAGGAGCTGCCCGTTGGGATCGAACTTGGCCACGAATCCGTCGTCGCCTCCGCCGCCGAAAGCGCTCTGGTGGGAGCCGGGGGTCGCGATGCCGGTCAGGCTGTTGGTCAGACCACCGATGGTGATGTTGTCGCCGCCGTCCACCGAAACCGCGAAGGCGTTGTCCTTTCCCGCCCCACCGAAGTACGTGGACCAAAGCAAGTGTCCGTCCGGATCGTACTTGGCGAGGAAGGCGTCCGAGGGTCCGCCGCCGTAGACGGTCTGATGCGCCAGGGCGGTCGCGACGCCGGACGTGGACTTCGTTCTTCCCACGATGAGGGCGTTGCCACCGGAATCGACGGCGACCTCTTCCAGATACTCGTCCTTGGCTCCCCCGAAGTAGACGCCCCAATCATTCTTTGTGTACTGAGCAAAAAGGTACGAAGGAATCAACAGACCCGAGTACAGGATCGCCCCGATGTAATTCTTCACGGTCCCCTCCTCGTCTCGCGCGGATTTGTGCTGCCAGAGGACCGCTTTGTACCAGCGATTCGGTCAGTGACCCTCCATCTTTAGATAGAGTTGATCAAGATTTAGCGCGCGCGAGCTCCACGCTCGCGTTGGAATGAACTCCTTGGCTGAGCAGACGGCTATTCGCGACCGACGCAACGCCCGCCCAGAGAGCCGCCGCGACGAACAGGGCCAAGGCGATCCGAAGGGACCAGCTGCGGGATTTCATCGTCGTGCTCCTCATTTCAATGCCTGACAGCGCAATCGTCGTACCAGGCGACCCGGACCTCCCCAAACTCGTCTGAACTCAGGCACCTGCATCCGTCGCGTCACCGCCTCGGGGCAACCGGCGGAAGGAAGGTCGTTACTCCCGGTGACACCCCGGACGCCGGCGCGCATAGGCTAGCGCTGCGTGCGCGTCGATCTCTTCGATTACG
>JBDTXY010000493.1:0-2663 GCA_040005945.1 Acidobacteriota bacterium | reverse complement strand
TCCTCGAACGCGGGGGCCGCCCCGTGACGCTCCTCGACGGGGACGTCGTGCGCCGGAACCTGTCCTCGGAGCTCGGATTCTCGCGCGAGCATCGCGACCTCAACATCCGTCGCATGGGCTTCGTCGCGGCCGAGATCACCCGGAACGGAGGCATCGCCATCTGCGCCCCCATCGCCCCCTACGATGCGGTGCGCAAGGAGGTGCGGGAGATGATCGCGGCCTGCGGCGGATTCACGCTGGTGCACGTCTCGACTCCGCTGTCGGTGTGCGAGGCTCGCGACGCCAAGGGACTCTACGCCAAGGCGCGGACGGGGCTCATCCGGCAGTTCACGGGCATCACGGACCCCTACGAGCCGCCGGAGGACGCGGAGGTGGTCGTGGACACGAGCGACCTCACGCCGGAGCTCGCGGCGGAGACGGTGCTCGCCCATCTCGAGCGGGAGGGTTATCTCGCGCGGACCGGTCCCCCCGGACGCGACCCCGGAGCTTCCCCGGGCCGCGCCTAGGGACGGGAAGTCGTCGGAGTGCGCGAGGCGCCGGCCTGGGAGCGTTCCCAGCAGGCGCCCGCGTAGAGCCCGGCGAGGAAGAGCGCGATTCCCGCCGCGGCGCGAAGCAGCATCCGCGGTCGCCGGTGCTTCCACGGCGGCTCGGACCGGAAGTGGACGCGCGCCGCGGCGCCCTGGGTGACCTCGGCCTGGTGGGCGCGCAGGTCCATGAGGAGGTCGCGGGCCGACTGGTATCGATCGGCGGGATCCTTCTCCAGGCAGCGGAAGACGAATCCCTTGATCTCGTCCGGGATCTTCTCCGCCTCCGGGTGCTTGCGGGGATCGTCGTGTAGGACCGCGCCCAGGGTCTCCACGGGCGTGTCGCGCGAAAAGGCGCGGCGGCCCGTGAGCATCTCGTAGAACGTCGCTCCCAGCGAGAAGATATCGGAGCGCGGGCCGATGGGCCCCCCGCGGACCTGCTCCGGAGACATGTATCCCGCCGTGCCCACCAGGAATTGCGAGCTGGACCCGCGTCGCGTGCCGACCTGTGTGATGTCTCCGGCCTTCAGGGGTTTTTCGATCCGCGCGATTCCGAAGTCCAGGATCTTCGCTCGCCCCTCGTGCGTCAGGAAGATGTTGTCGGGCTTGATGTCGCGATGGGTGATCCCCCCGGCGTGCGCGGCCGCCAGGCCGTCGGCGATCTGGCACGCGATGTCCACGGCGCGCTGCGCGCTGAGCGGGCCCGTCCGCAGCCGTTCCTCGACCGTTTCGCCCTGGAGCAGCTCGGTGACCGCGTAGGGAATGGAGCGAAACGTCCCCGTGTCGTGGATCGCCAGGATGTTGGGATGGTTGAGCGCGGCGACCGCGTGGGTCTCGCGGTCGAAGCGCCTCAGGCTGTCGGCGTCGTGGGCCGAAGCGTCCGGAAGCATCTTGAGCGCGACCTCGCGGCGAAGCCGAGTGTCCCTCGCCCGGTAGAGCTCTCCCATGCCTCCCCGCGCCAGCGGCGCCAGGACCTCGTAGGGACCGACCTGTTCTCCGGGTTCCAGGGACATGCGGGCGTAAGAATACCCGCAAGACGATCCTCCGCCTGCCATCGCGGAAGGCTCTCGGCTACACTGCCTGCGCCATGGAAATCTGGCTGCTGCGCCACGCCACTGCGGAAGACCGGTCGGCCTCCGGGGAAGACGCGGATCGCACGCTCACCGAAGACGGCCACAGGCGCGCGCGCGAGGTCGCCCGAGGGCTGGCCGCGCTGGAGCCGGGCATCGAGCTCATCCTCACGTCTCCCTTTCCGCGGGCGCGCCAGACGGCCGAGCCCATGGCGCGGGCGCTGCGCCTGACCGACCACCTGCGCGAGACGCGGGCCCTCGAGCCGGACAGTGATCCGGCCCGGATCCTGGAAGAGATTCGCGACGAAGGCGCCGCCTCGGTCTTGCTGGTGGGCCACGAGCCGCACCTGGGAGCCCTCCTGGGACGCTTGATCGCGGGCCGTCCGGGGCTGGAGGTTCCGATGAAGAAAGCCGCCGTGGCGCGGCTCTCGTGGCCCGGCTCCGGAGCCGCGACGCTGCGCGCTCTGCTGCCTCCGAAAGTCCTGGAGCGGCTGGGCTAAGCTCCCCGAGCGGATTCGATAGAATCCGCTCTCGCGAATAGTCCGCACGACGAGATTCGCGCTGGAGGAGGAACACATGGGAAAGCTGGCTCTGGGATGCGTCGCGATACTGGTCCTCTTGGTCGTCATCGTGGGAATCAGTTTTGCCGGCACGTACAACCGTCTGGTCACGCTGGGTCAGGACGTCGATCGCTCGTGGGGCGAGGTGGAGAATCAGTATCAGCGGCGCGCGGATCTGGTCCCCAACCTCGTTTCGACCGTTCAGGGCGCTGCCAACTTCGAAAAAGAAACGCTCACGGCCGTGACCGAGGCGCGTGCTTCGGTGGGCCGCGCGACGATCACGCCGGGGAAGGCCCCGGCCGACCCGGAAAGCCTGGCCCGTTTCCAGCAGGCGCAGGATCAGCTGGGCTCGGCGCTGCAACGGCTCCTCGTCGTGTCTGAACGGTACCCGGAGCTGCGGGCGAACCAGAACTTCCGCGACCTGCAGGCGCAACTGGAAGGCACCGAGAATCGGATCACCGTGGCGCGGGGCCGCTTCAACGATTCCGCGCAGTCGTACAACACCGTTC
>JBDTXY010000492.1:0-2663 GCA_040005945.1 Acidobacteriota bacterium | reverse complement strand
TGGTCAACGGCGCCCGGTCGGGACACGATGCCAAGTTCTGGGTCGATCCGACCGAACCGGATTACGACCGCGTCCGCGACGTCGATCTCGCCGCCCAGGGCCTGACCGAGGCGCAGGTCCAGGCGGTTTGGCTCAAGGAGGCGGACATCGAACCCTCGGTCTCGCTGCCGGACCCCGCCGCCGACGCCTATTTCTTGGAGACAGAGCTCGGCAACATCCTCCGAGCGGCGCGGAGTCGCTATCCCAACTTGAAGCTCGTCTTTCTGGCGAGCCGGAGTTATGCGGGCTATGCCACCACGACGCTGAACCCCGAGCCGTACGCGTACGAGTCGGGGTTCGCCGTCAAGTGGCTGATCCAGGCTCAGATCGACCAGATGGCCAACGGCGGGGTAATCGTGGACACGCGCGCCGGCGACCTGAACTACGACACGGTCGCTCCCTGGATCGCCTGGGGGCCTTATCTCTGGGCCGATGGCACGATCCCGCGGGGCAGTGACGGCCTCGTCTGGGAGCTGGCGGACTTCGACCCCAAGGACGGGACGCATCCGTCCACTTCGGGCGAGACGAAGGTGGGCACCCTGCTGCGGAACTTCTTCAAGAACGATCCGCGCACGCGGCCCTGGTTCCCGGCGCTGAGAGATACCGAGCTCACTCCCACCTCAGGTCCCGCCGGCGGGACGGCCGTCAGCGTGACGGGCTCGGGCTTCGAGCCGGGCGTCACGTTGGACGTGGGAGGCCAGCCCGCCCTCGGCGTGAACGCCACGAGGTCGGAAATCACCGCGACGACGCCGCCGCTTTCGCCGGGGACGCTCAACGACGTCGTCGTGATGAACCCGGACGCGACGACCGGGAGCATCGCCCGCGGCTACCTCGCCGATTTCTCCGACGTGCCGCAAGCGCAGCCCTTCCACGACGCCGTGGCGTCGATCTTCCGCGAGCAGGTCACGGTCGGCTGCGACGGAGGCCTCTTTTGCGTGGACGCGGCCGTCAGCCGCGCGGAGATGGCCGTCTTCCTGCTCAAGGGACGGTTCGGCGCGTACCACCTCCCGCCTCCGGCGACGGGCGCGGTCTTCGCCGACGTCCACCCCGGCGACTTCGCCGCCGATTGGATCGAGGAGCTCGCTGCGCTTCAGATCACCGGCGGGTGCGGCGGCGGGAGCTACTGCCCGAGCGCCCCGGCCACCCGCGCGGAGATGGCCGTCTTCCTCCTCAAGACCCTTCTTGGCTCGGCGTACACGCCCCCCGATCCCAAAGGCGTCTTCGCCGACGTGCCCATCGGCGCATTCGCGGATCGATGGATCGAAGACCTCTATGACCGTCAAATCACGGGCGGTTGCGCCGTGGAACCGCTCCGCTACTGTCCCGACGCGGCGAACCTCCGCGGCGAGATGGCGGTGTTCCTGACCAAGACCTTTACGCTCCCGTAGACGCGTGGCGCGGACGAGCAACCTTTCCCAGGTTGAACTCGTCAACGCATTGGAGGCCGCTGAAATGATGCCCACTCGGCGCCGGTGCGCAAGCGCCGCTCTTCTCTTTCTGGTTTCCGCTGGAGCTCTCCGGGCGCAGGATCCGTCGTTCGTCGCGACCCCCTTGACCGACATGGGCCTCTCGGGGAGCTACCTGGGCTTTTCCGGCGGTCTCTACGCCGACGGAAGCAACGCACCTCCGCCCGAGCACGCGGCGGCTGGGGCGGCCCATGCGCGGCAGATCCAGCCCCTGGATTCCTCCGGAAACCCCAGCGCCGCGGGAAAGATCGCCCTGCTCTCGATCGGCATGTCGAACACCACGCAGGAGTTCTGCTCGCAGGAGGGCACGCAGCCGTGCGATCCGTGGACGTTCGTCGGCCAGGCGCTGGCGGATCCCGAGGTCGACCACACGACGCTCGCCCTGGTCAACGGCGCGCGGGGCGGGCAGACGGCGGACACCTGGGACTCGCCTTCGGATCTCAACTACGACCGGATCCGCGACGTCGACCTGGCGGCGCAGGGCTTGACCGAGGCGCAGGTCCAGGCCGTCTGGGTCAAGGTCGCCAATTCACAGCCGACGAACTCGCTGACCAACACGGACGCCGACGCCTACACGCTCGAGACCCAGATAGGCTCGATCGCGCGCGCTTTGCGCATCCGGTATCCGCACGCTCAGCTGGCTTTTTTCTCCAGCCGCATCTACGCGGGCTATGCCACCTCGACGCTGAACCCCGAGCCCTACGCCTACGAGTCCGGCTTCGCGGTCAAATGGATCGTCCAGGCCCAGATCGACCAGATGGCCAACGGCGGAACGATCGTCGACCCGCGCGCCGGCGACCTCGACTCCGACAACGGAGCCGCCCCCTGGATCGCCTGGGGACCCTACCTATGGGCCGACGGCCTCCTCCCGCGCAGCGACGGCCTCGTGTGGGATCCCGCCGACTTCGGGGGCGATGGAACCCATCCGTCCCAGTCGGGCGAACAGAAAGTGGGCGCGATGCTGCTGAGCTTCTTCAAGAGCGACCCGCGGACGCAACCGTGGTTCCTCGCCGCGGGCGCCGCCGGAAACCGGCAGACTCCTCGACTACCGACAGAGACGGCACGGAATCCACGAGAAGTTCCCGCGCGGCCTTCAACGCCCCAGTAGCGTAAACGTCGCCTGCGCTGCGCTACGGGATCTGCCTGCGGCACCGTCCC
>JBDTXY010000491.1:0-2665 GCA_040005945.1 Acidobacteriota bacterium | reverse complement strand
CCCGACGCGGGCGTCGGAGCCACTTACGCATGGGTCATCACCGGAGGCACGATCAACACGGCCGCGAACATCCGCAACATCACGTTCACGCCGAACGCCACGGGATTCGTCACGCTTCAGGTCACCGTGACGCCGGTTGGCTCCGCCTGCGGTACCGTCGGCAACAAGATCATCCCGATCCTGACGGGCGACTTCAGCCTCGACGGAAAGCCGGACCTGCTCTGGCGCAACAATGTGAACGGACTCAATTCCATCTGGACGATGAACGGGTTCGTCTTCGGCTCGATCGCCGGCCTTCCGACGGTGGCCGACACGGACTACGAGATCGTGGGCAGCGGCGACTTCGACGCCGACGGAAAACCCGACATCGTCTGGAGGCACAAGACCCTCGGATTCAACTCCATCTGGCTGATGAACGGCCTGGTGCCCGCTTCCGTCGTCAATCTGCCGACCGTCTCCGACACGAACTGGCGCATCCAGGCCGTCGGCGACCTCGACGGGGACGGCAAGCCGGACATCTTCTGGCGCAATGTGGTCAACGGAAACAACGGCGTCTGGATGATGAACGGGACGGCATTCGCCGCCGTCATCGGAATTCCGGCCGTGCTCGACACCAACTGGGACATCGTCGGAGCGGCCGACTTCGACTTCGACGGCAAGATCGACATTCTTTGGAGAAACCGGGTCAGCGGCCTGAACGGGCTCTGGATGATGAACGGGACGGCCTTTGGAGCGGTGCTCTCGCTGCCAGCGGTCACGGCCGTCGAGTGGCAGCTCGTCGCCGTGGGCGACTACGACCAGGATGGGAAGCCCGACTTCGTCTGGAGGAACAAGAACATCGGGTTCGACGCCTTCTGGAAGATGAACGGGACGGCTCCCAGCTCCGTGATCCCCTTCACGGACGTGTTCGACACCACCTGGCTCATCGCGGGACCGAAATAGTTCGGCCTCGAAACCGAAAGAATCATTCGCTCCGAGCCGCTGATGCGACTCGGGGCTTTTTGTTTTCCAATCGAGGGAAGCTTCTCGCTTTGCCGCCCGGCGTGGGGACCGGTACGATCGGCCATCCTTGAGCAGGGCTAACGCATCTTCCGCCGGTCTCGGGCGAGCGCGCGTCTTTCTGTTCCTGGCGACGGGTCTCGCGATCCCCCTCTTCGCCTTCCCTCCGATCCGCGTCCTGGGCAAGCCCGTGGACGCGGCCACCATTTTCGCCGCGGCGTTCGCGGCCGCCAGCGCGGCGGCGCTCGCGACCCGGCTGGCCGGCCGGCTCGGCCCGGTCGTCGCGATCCTCGCGGGACTCGCTCCCCTGGCCGTGCTGCTCCCGCCGCGGCCGCCGAACTTCTCGCTTTCCGCTTTCGCGTCGTCGGAGGCGCACTGGGTCCTGGTGGTGCTCTTCTTCGTGACGGCGCTGACCCTTCGCCCCGATCCCGATTCGGCGCGCTCCATCGTTCTCGCCCACCTCGCGGCCGGCTGCGCGGTGGCCGCCTTCGCGCTCTACCAGCTCGTCGGAAACCCGAGGGGTTGGCCCGGAACGGGGACCGTCCTCTTCTCTCCGCTCCAGCGTGAGCCCTTCCGGTTCACCCCCGTCGGCTCGACGTACCTGGGCGGGGGATACATGCGGCCCACGTCAATCTTCCTGGAGCCTGCGTGGATGGGCGGCTACCTCGCGTGGATCGTGGCGCTCGCCGCCCTGTGGCCGGCGGGCCGGCGCGGTCTCGCGCCGGCGCTTCGGATTGCCGCTGCGGCGCTCTCGACGGCGGCAATTGCCGCGAGTGTCTCCTGGGGCGCATACGCGGATCTCCTGGTGGTCCTCGCCGTCGCCACGGTGTCCCTCGGGGCGCGGCGGGCAACGGGCCGCGGGTTCGCCCTCGGTGTCGCCGCCGCGCTTCTTCTCGGAGCGCTGGCCCTGGCGACGCCGCCCGGGCGCCGGGTCCTCGGAGCGGTCGCCGAACGGCTGGAGCTGCTCAAGAGCACGGCGGTCGGGAAGGATTCCGCGGTCGCCGACACGCCTCGGGTTCGGATGCTGAACGCGGCGCACGCCTGGCGGCTCTTTGTCGAGAACGCTCCGAAGGGAGTGGGACTCGGGCAGTTCCGGCGATATGCGTGGAACGTGCCGGAGGGTGGACAGGGAGACTTCGGCGAGAGCATGTCGAGACGCGATCCCTGGTTCGGCTGGATCACGGTCGCGGCGGAAGCGGGGGTCCTGGGACCGCTCGTGCTCGCGGCCGCGGTCGCCATCGTGGCGCTTCGCGCCCGGGGGAGGGCGGCTGCGCTCGCCGCGGCGCTCTGCGCCCTCGCCGTCGTTCAGCAGGTCCACACGGGCAGCTACATCGACCTGTGGTGGTGGTTCCCGCTCTCGCTCGCGGCCGTCCTCGCGGCGGCCGGCGGCGACGGAGCCGCATTGGCTCCGGGGCCCGGCGGCGTCCGGTGAGCGAGACGCCGGGCGGGCGCCCGAACGCGGAGGGCGACACGACGTCCGGCATGGAGGAGGTCCGGCGCGCCGGCCGGACGAGCGTCGGAGTCTCGGGGATCTCGATCGCCTCCTACGGGTTGACCGTCGTCCGGGTCACCCTGGTGGCATTCCTCTTCGGGGTCGGCCGCCCGCTCGACGCCTTCTACCTCGCGCTCGCCATCCCGCTCTTTCTTCAAGGGCTCTTCTTCGGCG
>JBDTXY010000490.1:0-2673 GCA_040005945.1 Acidobacteriota bacterium | reverse complement strand
GTGACCACCGCGATTCGAAGAAACGGAGGCAAGTTCTTCACCTCCGCCGACGGGACGATCACGATCCCGGTCTTCTGGGATCCCACGTACCTTGCAAAGAAGAAGGCCATGGTCGCCGCCGTGGGAGCACACTTCACCAGCAACCCCGCCGTGACGGTCGTGAGCTCCAGCTTCGCCAACGCGACCAGCGAGGACTGGAACGTCCCGCACAAGCCCGCGGACGTCACCAACTGGCTGGCTCTGGGCTACACGTCGGCAAAGATGCTGGACGCCGGCAAGCAGATCATCGACGCCACCATGGCCGCCTTCCCGAACCAGTACGTCACGATGGCGATCGGCGCCAACGGCCACGTCGGTGCGAGCGGCAATCTCGATCCGACCGCGACCTACGTGGCGGAAAACGCGATCGCCACCGCCCGCGCGTCCTGGCCCGGCCGATTCATCGCTCAGATGAACAGCCTCTCGGCGATCACCCCGGCTCCGCCGGGGCCCGACAAGTCCGCCCTGAATCTGCTCTGGAACAGCCAACCCGACGTGGCGGGACAGGTGCTCGCCCAGTGCGTGAACGATCCGACCTACCAGTGTAACGGCGGGGTCGCCATTGATCCTGCGCTCGCCTTGACCGAGTCCGTGGACACGGGCGCCGGCTACGGGAGAACTACATCGAGATCTGCCAGCAGGACGTGATCAACCTCCCCGATGTGATCGCCTACGCGCGAGGGAAACTCACGGGCCCCTAGCCGACCGACCCGTCCGGCGGACTACAACCGCGGCTTCGGCTGACGGCGCGAAAGCCGAGCCTCACGGAATGGGCTGAGAGAGGTTCTTCGGATCGCAGTTGGGGACCGTCGTGCCGTCCGAGAAGTTGACACAGCTCGAGAAGCGCGCGTCATTTTCGTCGAGCACTCTCTTGAAGGTGGCGCCGCCGTTGGACGACGTGATGCCGCAGTCGAACGGTGGGGCGGACTCTCCCCAGTGCATGAAGCCGTGGATCTCCGGATAGTTCGAGAGGATCTCTCCCATTCCGTACTCGATCTTGGCATCGACGGTCGTCGCGCCGGGCCCGGCCGGAGTTTTGCAAAAGCCTAGCTCGGTCAGCAGCACGGGCTTTCCGGGCAGAATCGATCGAACGGTGTCCATCCAGGTCGTCAGCCTCGCGCCTCGCGTGGTGAGCGGCGGCTCGGAGGCTTCGGATTCCTGGATGAAGTACCAGTTGAGCGATGCCCAATCGACATAGCCGGCGATGAGGCGCAACAGCGCCTCGTAATCTTCGCAGGGCTCTTCCCCTTTTGGCGCTGGCCTCACGTTCAGACCCATGGAATCGAAGGTGAGAAAGTCGATGCCTTCGCGCTGCACGAAAAAATCGTAGTAGTACCTCTGCGCCGCGGCGAGGCGCTCGAGGCCATCACACGCAGCTGGATCGCCGAGCCCCTGGAACAGATTCTTGTCGGCCAGGTGAGCCGTCGGAAGCTTCGACGGATCGAACAAGCCTACCTTGTCGGTGGCCGAGGCAGCATCCAGCGAGCCGTCCGCGCCGAACCCTCCCAGCGACTGTACCAGCACGCCGTTGGGCTCGCGCGCGGTCGAGAAAAAAATCGGGTGCCCGAATGCCTTGAACCGCTCGGCGAGCGCGTGCAGCTGAGCGTCGAACTCGCCCGACAGGAGACGGTCGACCGTGAACCCATCGAATGGCTTCGCCTCATAGGCGCCGGTCATGGTGACATACCCGGCGTTCCACAACCCGGTCGCCTCCTCGACGTTGAGGTCGAGGGGGATGCTCAGATCCTCCTGCCCCCGGGTGAGGCCCAGATATTGTGGGAGCGCGATCTTGCGCGCAACCGCATTCTCGAAGTTGGCGATGTCGGTTCCCGAAACCTCCGTAAAGCCGGTGTAGATGACGTCGTCGATCGCGGCAACGAGGCGTCGCGATCCGCGCCGGGGCGCCAGAACCCGTGTTTCTGGTCGCGACTGTTCCGAAAGGACCGGCGCCGATCGCGGATCGATGAGGTCATCCTGCGAGGCCTGGGCCCGCAGCACCGCCAAGCCACTCAGCATCAGAGCGGCCGCTGCTCCTTCCCATTGCATACCACGCACCCTCATAACCCGGAACTCCCCCAGCTTTGACGAAGGAAGCGCCACTGTCAAGCGACGCGCATGCCGCGGCCCTAAGGAATGGGCTGAGATAGGTTATTCGGATCGCAGTTGGGGACGGTCGTGCCGTCCGCCACCGCGGGTTCCTCCTCGATTCGCGCGGTTAGCGGGATATCGACTTCCCCGACGCCTTTGCGACGGGAGCCCAAGAGCATCAACGACCTCAAGCGGATCGTCGGCGGCTATGTCGAGGAGAGCGGCGTCCAGCATGGGTTTTTTCTGAAGAAGGGAGCCTTCACGTCGCTCGATTTTCCGGGCGCCGCAGGCACCCGAGCGCAGGGAATCAACATCTTCGGCCACATTGTCGGCAGCTGGAGCGGCGACCCCGACTGTTCCGGCTGCTTCACGAATGCGTTCCTAGGCCTATGGCATCAACGACCTGGGCAAGATCGTGGGCTCGTATTTCGGGCAGGACGGAGTCTTCCACGGATACCTAAGCGATCACGACGACGACTGAGGCTCTCGAGTTGCGGCATGACGAAAGGAGAATTGATATGAAACTCCTGCGATTGGTGTCGGTCT
>JBDTXY010000489.1:0-2677 GCA_040005945.1 Acidobacteriota bacterium | reverse complement strand
ATGAAAGCACGGCGCGCGCATCTCGAGGTGGTCGCTCCGCCCGAATCGGGCCGGCACCTGTCCACATGGTTTCTTCGAGGCCTTTCACTGCGCCGGACTGCAAGAGAAACGCCGCGGCGGCCGTCCGACGCCCAACGGAAACATCCGCTCCTGGCCGCCCACGTGCGACTGTATCTGAAGACGCACCATCGACTTCCAGCCGCCCGTCCGATCTGGCGCGCCTCTTGCTGTCTTGATTCAGGGGTGCGAGAGCATCCGACCGCGCGGCGCAGATTTCCGCACACTCCTGTGCGGGCACGAGCCGTGCAGCGCTTTCGCAAGGAGAGCCGACATGAAAGCGTCCTTCAAGACGATTCTGATCCCGGCCATTCTTTCCGGTCTCTTCGTGTTTTCAGCGCCGCTTGCCAGGGGCGAAGTGGCCGTCAGCATTTCGGTCTTCCACGATCAGCTCGCGCCCCACGGGCGTTGGGTGTCGACCGGGTCCTACGGGCAGGTCTGGGCGCCTTCGGGGATCGCGGCCGGCTGGGCGCCTTATGTCGATGGCCAGTGGATCTATACCGATTACGGCTGGACGTGGGCCTCGGACGATCCCTGGGGAGACATTGCGTACCACTACGGGACCTGGGTTTGGACCGGCGGGTACGGATGGGTCTGGGTGCCCGGAACCGTGTGGGCGCCGGCCTGGGTCACGTGGGCGTACTCGGACGATTACATCGGCTGGGCTCCCGTACCGCCTTCCTTCGCCCTGTCCGCGGGCGGCTACCTGGGACGCCCGGTCGTCCTGGCCCAAACGCGCTACGTCTTCGTCCCGTCCCGGCAATTCATCGGGACGCGCGTCTCGAGCGTGCGTGTTCCGGCCCGTCAGAATCAGGCCATCTTCCGGCGCACGACCAAGGCCACGCGTTTCGAAGTATCCAACGGCATCGTGCGAACGGCGGGACTCCCTTCGGCCAGAGTCGAGCGCGCCGCCGGTCGATCGTTGCAGCGGGTTTCGATCGAACAGGCGCGCAGCCGCCCGACGGCCTTCACCGCCGCGAGCGGAACTCGAAATGCCACGGTGCCGGTCGTCGCGCCGAAGAGTGAGCGAGCTCGGGCGTTTGCGGGCGGAGGCCGCGCCGTGGAGGCGCCGGGGCGTAAAGCGCCGGCATCGGGGGAACAGGCGTCAGAGAACCGGAATGCGCACGCGCCCCGCGCGCAGCAGCCAGTCGAACGGCCGCGGGCCGAGAAAGCGCCGGCGGGCAGTCTACCGCCTCAGCCGAAGGGACAGGGGCAGGCTCAGAAGCAGCGTGCCGAGTCTCAGCCGCATGCCCGGCCGCCGCAACACGGCCGGGCCGAGCATCGAGAGTCCGCTGCGCCGCATCCGGCTCCCCCGCGGGAAGCTGCTCCGCGCGTCGAGCATCAGCCGGCGCCTCAGCCGAACCCGCACGGCGCGGTGCAGCACGCGCCACCCTCGCAACGCGCCAAGCCGGCGCCTCACAAGCCGCCGAATCCGCCGAAGCCCGACGATCCGCCTAATCCGGATCAGTAGGGAATGCCAGGACCGGTCCGGGTGGCACGATTGCTGCAAATTCAGTTCGGTCGTCACCCGAACCGTTGATTCGCATCGAAAAGGAGGATGGTCATGGGATTGATACTTCTCATCGTGCTCGTGGTCCTGGCCCTCGGAGCGGCGCCCCGCTGGTCCTACAGCAAAAACTGGGGTTACGGACCGAGCGGGATTCTGGGCGTCATCCTGGTGATCGTCCTGATCCTGTTTCTGACCGGCCGGCTCTGAGAAGGGAGTTCCGCGTGAACCGATACGCCGTAACCAGCGGTGCGGGGGAAAGCCTCCAGGCGCGGGCTCTCGCCCGCACCCGCGCCGAACGCAAGGCTCTGCGTAGCCTTCAGCGAGCTTCCTCCCTCCAGAAGAGCGAGGGCGCCAGGGGATCCTTCACTTCATCCGTGGGCGATCGCTCTTCGATTCCTCGTGGCTGATGGTTTCGAGCAGGCTCTTCATGTCCTCCGCGTGCTCTTCTTCATTCGCGAGAATGCCCTCGAGCATCCGGCGCGTCGTGGGATCGTCGGCTCCGAGGTACTGGATCATTTCGGTGTAGGACTCGATGGCGACGCGCTCGGCGACGAGGTCCTCACGGATCATGTCGATCAGCGTGTCGCCCTCGACGTACTCCGAGTGGCTGCGGGTCAAGAGGCCCTCGGGATTGAAGTTGGGCTCGCCGTCGAGCTGAGTGATCCGTTGGGCGATCAGGTCCGCGTGCCCCTGCTCCTCCGTCGAGTGCTCCAGAAACTCGTCCGCAATTGCTTTGGCGTGAATCCCGGCTGCCATGAAGTAGTGGCGCCGATACCGCAGCACGCAGACGATTTCGGTCGCCAGCGCCTCATTGAGAATTCGGACCACGGTGCCGCGGTCCGGGCGGTAGGTATCGATGACCGCGCCTTTTTCGACATGCCGCCGGGCACGCGCGCGAAGCTCCTTGACGTCTGACAGAAACGGCCTTTTCGGGTCGGCTTTCGATTTGCCCATATTGATTTGTCTCCTTGCGCGATCGAGGCGGAGCGACATCGCTCCCGCCGCACGAGCATTTCACGAATTCCCTTCCAAGAAGTCATCCAAAGTCCGCCACCCTGGTTCCCGGCTCCACCATTTCATCCATGCCGTTCACGGGCAGGTCGCAAATGC
>JBDTXY010000488.1:0-2680 GCA_040005945.1 Acidobacteriota bacterium | reverse complement strand
GTCCAAACGGCCCTGTATCTGGTCGCGACCTCGTCGCAGTACCAGGTGGAGCAGTGAGCATGAAAGATAAAGAGCAGACCCGCCGCGAATTCTTCCGCCGCACGAGCTGCGCGGCCCTGGGGGCCGCAGCGTTCGGCGCCAGCCTGAAGCAGTTCGGGTTGATGAGCGCCCTCGCCCAGGACAACGTCGGCGCGATGGGCGCCCAGGGGACGGCGGCCGCCGCGGCCGCACCCTACAAGGCGCTCGTCTGCATCTTCATGTTCGGCGGCAACGATGCGAACAACATGGTCGTCCCCCTGGACGCCACCGGATACAACGCGTACAACGCCGTCCGCGGGCCTTCCGGGCTGGCGATCCCGCAGGGGTCGCTGCTTCCGATCAACCCGCCGAGCTCCGGGGCGTTCGGCCTCCATCCGAACATGACCGAGCTCCAGACGCTCTTCACGAATCAGAAGCTCGCGGTGGTCGCGAACGTCGGAAGCCTCGTGCAGCCCCTGACGCGCGCTCAGTACCGCAGCGGCTCGTCCGCTCCCTACCAGCTCTTCTCCCACAACGACCAGCAGGAGATCTGGCAGTCCGGGAGGGGTGACGTCCGGACCCAGACGGGTTGGGGCGGGCGCGCGGCGGACAAGGTCGTCGCGCTCAATCAGGGCTCGGGCTTCCCGATCACCACGACGGTCGCGGGCTCGGCTGTCTTCGCCCAGGGTCTCGTGACGCAGCCCCTCGGCATCGCGCCGGCCCCGACGGCCTTGAACCAGGTCCTGGTCCTGAGCGGCTTCAACACGAGCCCGGAGGCCACGGCCCGCAAGAACTCGATGGACTTCCTTCGCACGATCGACCGGCAGGCCACGCTCGTCGCGGTGGCGAGCGACCAGACCGAGCAGGCGATCCAGGTTCGCGCCGCGCTCCAGGTCGACCCGGTCCTCGCGACGCAGTTCCCCGGGTCCGGCATCGGCAACCAGCTGAAGCAGGTCGCGAAGGTGATGAAGCTCAACCAGACCACGCTCGGCTTGAGCCGCCAGGTCTTCTTCTGCTCCATCGGCGGCTTCGACACCCACCAGAACCAGCTCGCCGCGCACCAGGGCCTCTACTCGCAGCTCTCGCAGGCGATGAACGCCTTCTACAACGCGACGGTCGAGCTCGGCCTCCAGAACTCCGTGACGACGTTCACGCAGTCCGACTTCGGCCGCACGTTCGAGCCGTCGGGATCCAACGCCGGCGTCGTCGGCTCCGACCACGGCTGGGGCGGTCACCAGTTCGTCATGGGCGGCGCGGTCCTCGGCGGAAACTTCTACGGCGTTACGGGCGCCAACGGCACCGTGTTCCCGACGCTCCAGCTGACGGGGCCGGACGACGCGGATAGCCGAGGCCGCTGGATCCCGACCACCGCGGTCGAGCAGTTCGGCGCGACGCTGTCGACCTGGTTCGGCGTCTCGGCGGCAGACCTTCCCACGGTCTTCCCCTTGCTGTCGCGCTTCTCCACGCCCAATCTCGGGTTCGTCTGATGCCGTCCGGGATCCCACTCCGGTTGCGTCGTCTTTTCGGAAGGGTCTGGCTGGCGTATGCGGTCGCCGTCCTCGGCGCGGCCCAGTACGCCTGCGACTCCGACTCGAACACCGTCACCGGGACCCTCGACAAGGGGAAGACGGACGTCGTCGTCACGGACGACACGGTGGCCCGGCTCGACATCATCCGGCCCGCCAGAGGCATGCGGACTCCGGGCGTCGGTCCGGCCCCGACCAGCACCCCTGGCGGAGGAGGGCCCCCGCCCACGAACACTCCGTTCAACCCCGTTCCCCCGACCAATACCCCGTTCGTTCCGGCGCCGACGAACACCCCGTTCGCCCCTCCGCCTCCGACGAGCACGCCGGGCGGAATTCCCCCCACGAACACGCCGCCTCCGCCCCCTCCGCCGACGCTGACGGCGACCCCGATTCCGACCCAGGTTCCGCCTCCGACCGCGACCCCCGGAGGAACGGCGATCGCCGTCCGGCTGCGGGCGGTCAACTGGCAGTGGGACTACGTGACGGGGCCGTCGATCTCCCGAGACACCGCGTATCCCGGCCAGAACACGGTGACGCTCCGGGTGGGGCAGCGGTACGACCTGCGGATCTACAACGGCGGCATTCCCGGCACGGCCCCACACTTCTTCGGCGGGAGCGCGGCGCTGGGGCTGAGCGGCGGCGCGCTGGAGGCGGGCGATCCCGACATCCTGCGATCCTTCGTGCCGACCGTGACGGGGACCTTCGAGTTCAACTGCACCGACTCGGGCTGCGGCTCCGGCCACGACCGGATGCACGCGTTCATCAAGGTGGTCCCGTAGAGGGCGATCGGTGGGAGTCCGGCTCTTTTTCAGGACAATAAGAAGCCCGGCGCAATCGGGCCGGGCTCTTCGATTCTTAGCATGGAGGCGGCTGCTGAGGGCCAACAGATGAGAGACGCTTCAGGCCCTAGTCTTCGACCTCTTCCGGCGTGCCCATCTTGCCCGGGAAGGGCAGCAGGATGGTCTCGCGCTCCTTGTACCACTGGCGGTCCGGATCGAGCACCCACTTCTCCGTGGTCTTGCCGGCAACCGGCTCCATGATCTTGGGAGGCGAGTACGTATGGTACGCGATCGTCACGTCCGCGCGGTCGCCGGAGATCGCCACGCCGTCGATCTTGAAGTCGATGAGGTCGAACC
>JBDTXY010000487.1:0-2681 GCA_040005945.1 Acidobacteriota bacterium | reverse complement strand
AGAATCTTTCCCGCCACTCGCCCTCCCGGAAACGCTTCCTCCAGCGCCTGGAGCGCGCGGTCGAAGTTGGCGCCGCTGCCCGCCATGATCTCGGCGCACAGCGTGGGCCGCCGCATGATTTCGGAGGTCCCCGTGGCGCCGCGCACGACGATCGAGTCCGCGGGTTCCTCCACCACGAAGAGGATCCCGTCCACCTCCTCGAGCGCCCGCGAGGCGTGGCGGTGCGCCTTTTCCTGCTCCTCGCGCTTGAGGCACACGCCGGCGAGCCCGACGACCTTGAAGTGGTTGGGCTCGAACTCGGTGCGGTCCCAGTTCTTCCAGACCCGCGGCCGCGGCGTCAGCTGGAAACGGTACGCGACGTTGGAGAGACGGGACTCCTCGACCGCGAATTCCGCGATCCGGCGCTCGGTCAGCTCCTGATTCGGGTCGGGCTTGGGCGGTTTGCTCGTGGGCATGGGTTCTCCAAATCTCGAATTACCGCGGTTTCCCATTCGGGTAAAAAACGACCTTCATCGCGCGCCGGTCGTTCAGGAGCTCCATCGCCTCGTGGAAGTCCTGAAGGCCCTCGAACTCGTTCGTGACGAGGTCTTCCACGTCGAGGCCGGCGCGGAAGAGATCGATCATCTTGATCCAGGTGTCGAAGATCCGGCGCCCGATGATGGCGTGGAGCGTGAGACCCTTGAACACCAGGTCGTTGGTGTAGTCGCGGATCGTCACCGACTTCTCCCGGGGAAGCCCCAGCAGCGCGATCACCGCGCCGCGCCGCGCCGCGGCCAGGCCCAGGTTGATCGAGCTCTCGGCTCCCGAGAGCTCCAGGACCACGTCGGCGCCGCCGCCGGTGGCGTCGCGCAGCGTCCCCACCGGATCCTTGGTGCGGGGCAGCTCGATCACCGACACCTGGGACAGCTGACGCGACTTCGCCCAGCGGCGCGCGTGGGCGGCCGCGAGCGCGTTGACGTCGGTGATCGCGATCCGGGCGGCTCCCGAGATGCGGGCGATCTCGGCGCACATCGCGCCGATGGGCCCGTACCCCAGCACCGCGACCGACTTGCCGGAGAGATCCGCCACCTGCGTCGTGTGCACCGCGTTGCCGAGCGCGTCCAGGAATGCCCCGACCTTCGGAGGAATCATCGTTCGGTCGAGCGGCACCACGTTGAACGCCGGCACCACGACGTATTGCGCGAAGCAGCCGTCGGCGTGGACGCCCAGGATCTTCGTGTTCTCGCAGATGTGACGGCGCCCCGTCAGGCAGGGCCGGCACGCCCCGTCGGTCACGTGCATCTCGGCCGAGACGTACTGGCCCTCTTCCAGGTGAGGCCGCTTGCCCCCCGGCCCGAACGCGACGATCTCGCCGCAGAACTCGTGGCCGAAGATCCGCGGCGGCGCAACCATGCTCGCCATCGAGGGATCCCACTGGTAGATGTGCTTGTCGGATCCGCAGACCGCGGTGGCGAGGACGCGGATGAGCACCTCGGCCTGCCCCGGAACGGGGACCGGCACCTCGCGGATCTGGGTGGCCTTGGGCCCCGGCCCCGGCTTCGTCTTGACGACGGCGGTCATTCGGGACGGGAGGCGGGAGGCGGAATGGGGGAGGAGGCGGCGGCGGCGGCCCGCGCGTGGTTTCGCCTGCCGACTGCCGACTGCCGCCTTCCGCTTCAACTAGTCCCCCGCCTGGTCGTCGCGCACGAAGCCGCCGCGGGGACCCGCCGCGAGGGCGGCCGCGTGGACGGTCACGGGCTGGACGTATCGGCGCACGAGCTCTCGGGTTTCGCCCACGCGCAGCTTGGTGAAGAGAAATCGAAACTTCTCTTCCAGCGTCTGCCGAATCGCCGCGCGGGTGCCTTCGGGCAGGTTCCAGACCTGCTCCTTGTAGGGCCCGATCGCCTTCTTGCGCGTCTTGTACAAAAATTGGGGCTCGGTCTCGCCCTTCTTTCGCTCGGTCGCGGCGTTCTCGTCCAGCCAGCGCTCGATCTCGCGCTTCAACGGCAGCGGGAACGCGGGATGCTCGTAGACCGTGTTCATGAAATCGGTGGCGAGGTGGATCTCGGCGCAATCGTGGTCGGGAAAGTGGCCGAAGTACTCGGGCGGCAGCGTCGACGCGCCGTGTTGGACCGCGCCGGCTAAGCCGTATTCCTCTCGGGCGACTTTCGAGATGGTCTGGAGCACGGAGAAGTCGATAGCGACGCGCTCGACCGAGCCGTCGGCCGCCACCTGGCCGCCGTGCGAGGAGCCCGTCTGGACGGACACCTTCGCGATCCCGCGCGTTTGTCCCACGGCGTTTCGGAAGAGGTCCATGTAGGCGCGAAACTCCTCGGGCGTCGAGTTCTCCTTGCCGACCTCGCCGATCTCGCCGCCGATCGAAATGGGCATTTCGGGGTGCTCCTGCGAACGGATGAACTTGGTCAGTCGGGCGCACAAATCCGCGTTGACCCGCTGCTGTTCCTGCAGCGTCGGTTTCGAGAGGTCCACCAGTGTCGAGGTGTCGATGTCGATCTGGAAGAAGCCGGCCGGGATCGCCTCCTGGATGAGGGCCTCGATCGCTCCGATCTCGGCGGCGGCGTTTTCGCGAATCTTGTTCGGATTGGTCTGGAAGTGGTCGCCCTGGAGAAAGAAAGGGCCCTCCCACTCCTCCCGGATCGCCGCCGCCAGCATCACTGCGGCGTATTCGGCCGGCCGCTGCT
>JBDTXY010000486.1:0-2686 GCA_040005945.1 Acidobacteriota bacterium | reverse complement strand
GTCGGGATGGAGCCCGCGGCGACCCCCTCAACGACCTGATCAAATCGCCTACTTTTTCCAGACCTTGGAGGCTCTTTTCGAGGTCGTATCCGTAGCCCACACGGAAGTATTTGCCTATGCCAAAGTGCGCCCCCGGCGTGACCAGGACGGACTTTTCCAACCGCAGGCGATCGAAGAGCGCCACGGAGCCAATAGGCAGGCGGTATTTGACCAGCGCGATCGCCCGGGCGGCCGGGGCAACGTAGTCCAGTACGTCGTCGTGCCCCCGGATCCACGCCTCGACCGAGGGAAAGTTGCTTCGAATGATCCCCCGCGTTCGGCCCAGAATCTGCTCCCGCCGGCGCGGTTCGAGCGCGGCACGTGCCAGCCGGTCCGAGAGGATGGACGGCGTCAGGGTCGTGTAGTCCTGGTACGCCCAGAAGCGTTGGACTGTCCTTTGCGGGCCCAGAATCCAGCCGATGCGCAGACCCTGCAGGCCGAAGGCCTTGGAAAGTCCCGCGGTCACGACCACTTTCGCGTAGCGGCCCCAGAACGTCGGCGAAGTGACTCTTGACCCGACTTCCGCCCCGCGGTAGACCTCATCGGCCACGATTCAGGCGCCTGCCCTGCGGGCCGCGCGCACGATCTCGTCCATCTCCTCCTCGGCGAGGACGGCGCCGGTCGGGTTGTTCGGATTCGTGACCATGATGACGCGGGTTGCCTTCGTCACGGCTCGATCGAGGCTCCCGACGTCGAGCGCCCAGCGCCGCGACGGGCCGCGTCTCTTTTCGACCAGACGGTATGCGTCTGCCCGTCCCGCGTACGCCTTCGCAAGCCCCCAGGCCTGCATGTAGGAAGGGATCATCACCGCCGCGCGATCGCCCTTCTCGAGCAGGCCCCAGAGCGTCGTGTAATTCGCTTCCGAGGCCCCGGTCGTTACGAGAACGTTTTCGGCCTTCGCCCCCGGGTAGAAGAGCGCGATCCGCTCGCGCAACAACGCCGAGCCGTTGGACTCGGGATACTTCAGCGCCTGACCGAGGATCGCGGCTCGCTCTTCGTCACCGTCGAGGAGTTCTTCGACCCGGAGGGGCTGCACCCCGCTCTCCGAGAGGTTGTACTGGACCTCATTTTCGTAGAGGCACTGCGTCCGCTCCAGGTGAAAGCGATCGATGCGCATGGGCACACCCCGCGGAAAAGGGGGATCGTACGCCGCAGTTGCCAAACGCGACCCATCCGCTGGCCGCGGGCGCTTCAGGTGGTACCGGAGGTCGGACTCGAACCGACATGCCCTTGCGAGCGGGGGATTTTGAGTCCCCTGCGTCTGCCATTCCGCCACTCCGGCAGGGAGGGCTGATGATAGAAGCAAGGCGCTGAAAATCCAACCCCTTACGAAACCCGCTCCGCTCCGCCTGAGCCACTGACGACACCGCTTCCCGAGCTACTGTGCCGTTCATTGTGCCGTCCGCCCCGAACTGAACCACGCTCCCGACCTGCACGCCCGTCGATCAGCCGAGCGGCGCGACATCGTCGAGCGGCGGCAAATTTTCAGCTGGATCTCGAGCGCGGGAAGTAGCAGCACACGCCGGGCTTGGGATCAGGCACCTCGCCGGATCGGCCGGCCCCCCGGCGCGTGAGGGCTCCCGGGACCGACAGGAGCCGGCCTCACGATAAACTCGGCGACGTGCCAACGCTCAGCCGCACTCACCTCAACAAGAACCTCCCGCATCGCCCTCGCGCCAAGGTCATCGGGTGCTGACGGGTCGGCCCCGGCTTTTCGTCACGCTCGCTCTAGGCCTCGGGACCGTTCTCGTCGCGAATCTTCTCTTCCTGGCGTTGATGGTTGCCGCACAGACGGATCCACGAGTAATCGCGGAGCGGGTCCGGGCCGCCTTCGAGGCGGGTGAGCTTGGAACGAGCGACTATCGGCGATTCGACACGCGGCGTGGCTACTTCCAGCACAACGACTGCTTGATCCTTCAGATGCTCACGAATGAGGATTCGTCCCGACTTGAACGCGCCCTCGCTCCCAACGTGTATGCCAACGCGCGTCGGAACAAGTGGTGCGCCGGGCTGCGGGCCCTCGTCGTCGAGGGTGTGGATCGAAACACACTGGAGAAAATGCGGTACGCGCGCTACTGGCACGGTTACAACGCGCTCGCCGCGATGGCGCTGCGGAGACTGGAGCTTCGGGAGTTTCGCCGCTTGCTTTCCGCGGCGGTCTGGGGAGCGATCGGCGCTCTCACGCTGGCGGCGGCCTATCGGTCCGGCCGGCACGTGCGGCGGACGGGACTCGCGATCGCGTTCGCCGCGGCCACCGTGTGGGCCGTGCCCTACTTCGCGCGCGGCCTCTCCCAGGGTCCTGGCGACGCTCTATTGCTCCTGGGTCTCGCGGCCGTCGCAATCTGGCCGAGGCTGACGGCTCGTCTCGATACAGTCGTGACATTCGCGGCATGTTTCGGGGCGGCGGTCGTCTTTCTCGAGATGTTCACGGGCCAGCTGCCTACCGCACTAGCATGGCTGGCGGCGATGGTACTCGCGGCCAGCCGCAATGAAAAACGAGAGGGCGGTCTGGCCGCACACACCGCCACCCTGGCAGCGGTAACGGCCTTCGTCCTGGCGGCGGCCGCGACCGTCGCTCTGAAGCAAGTCATGGCCTTGCTCGCGACGAGTGAGACGACCGAGGCCTTTCGTGGCCATCTCCATCGCT
>JBDTXY010000485.1:0-2688 GCA_040005945.1 Acidobacteriota bacterium | reverse complement strand
GCAGGCCGCCGCCTGGTGGGACCGAAAGGCGGATCGGCGAGAGGGACGGGACCTCGTCCAGGTGCTGGGAACGCTTCACGAGGCCGTCGACCCTTCCCGGCTGGAAGAAGCCTGGCAACGCGTGGTCGCTCGCCACCCCGGCTTGAGAACGGTCATTCGCTCGGAAGACGTTCCTGAGCCGGTTCAAGAAGTCCGCGGCGGCGTCGAGGTCGGGCTGAAATTCGAGGACTGGAGCGATCGACCCGAGGCCTCTCGTGAGGCCCTTCTCGAGCAATGGCTCCAGTCGGACCGACTCCGGGGATTCGATCTCGACCGCCCCCCCCTGCTGCGCGTGACTCTTTTTCGCTTCTCGGAGTGCGAGTTTCGGCTGGTCTTGACGTACCACCGGATGCTCTTGGATGCGATTTCCGTGGCGACCGTGATCCACGAGGTTCTGGACGACCGAGTAGGTGACCGGACACCGGGAGATGCCTCCGCCGTGCTCTTTTGCCGGAGCCCCCCCCCGGACCGAACTCCCGACGTGGCGGCGGAGCAGGCGTACTGGCGTTCGCATCTGCGCGGGGTTTTCGGGACACCAACGTCGCTCGGGATCGATCAGACGCCCGAAACGATTCCAGGGACGCCCCGGGCCTGGGGCGAGCACGCGATCACTCTTTCCGCAGATGTCGGCCGATGTCTCGGCAACCTGGCTGCCAAGAACGGAGCGTCCCTCGAGACTCTGTTTCGGGGAGCCTGGGCCCTCCTTCTCCACAGATACAACGGCGAGCCGGACGTGGTTTTTGGAGTTCGAAGTCCCACCGGAGGCGGCTCGCCCAAAGAGCCTTCCCGGGAACCCGTCGGCAATCGTACCAACACGCTTCCGCTGCGCATTCGGATCGATGAATCCGGCTCGGTGGAGCAATGGATACGAAAGATGGGAATCGACGAGGCTTCGGTCCGGCCGTTCGAGGGGACGTCGCTGCCCCGCATCCGGCGATGGAGTGAAGTCGAGGCCGGCACGCCGCTATTCCAGAGTCTGCTCGTCCTGGAAGGTCCCAGCTTGAATGCGCGGTTGCGCTCACTCGGTGACTCATGGCTAACCCGAGAGTTTCGCGTGCTCGCTCGAAGCGGATGCCCGGTGACGATCCACTGCCACCCGGAATCGGAACCCGCGCTGCGCATCGTCTACGAGAAAGGGCGCATCGACGATTCCGCGTCGGCACGCATGCTGGGTCACTTCGCGCGTCTGCTCCGGGGGATCGCGGAGGCTCCGGAGTCGCCCGTGGGCGCGCTACCTCTGCTGTCGGACGCGGAGCTCGAACAGCTCGAGTCGTGGAACGACACCCGTGCCGAGGTGCCGCAAGTCCGGGTGACTGACTTGATCGAAGCTCAGGTCGCTCGCACCCCCGATCGGATCGCCATAGCCTACGGAGGCTCGGCCTGGACCTTTCGTGAGCTCGACCGCCGATCTAACCGGATCGCCCGATACCTCCAGAGACAAGGGCTGTGCCCGGGCGCGCGCGTCGGCCTCCTGATGGAGCCCTCGTTAGAAATGGTCGCGGGTCTGCTCGGCATACTGAAGGGGGGCGCGGCGTATGTTCCTCTGGACCCGGAACTTCCCGAGCAGCGCCTCGAGTTCATGATGCGCGACGCGAGGCTCGCCTTGCTGGTGACTCAGCAGCGCCTTCGGACAATACTCCGACCTCGCTGGCCGACTCCCGTCTTTCTGGACTCCGTCTGGCAGAGCATCGAGGCCGAGGACGACCAGAGCTTGCCCTGGCCGGGAACCGCGGACCCCGACGCGTACGTCATCTACACGTCGGGCTCGACCGGACAGCCCAAGGGAGTGTGCGTTCCGCACTCGGCCCTGGTGAACCTGCTGCGGGCCATGCGCGAGCGGCCGGGGCTGGGAGAGGCCGACGTCCTACTCGGGATCGCGACGATCTCGTTCGACATCGCCGGGCTGGAGTTGTTCCTTCCCCTGATCACGGGAGCGCGGCTGGATCTCCTCGACCGGCGAATCGCCACGGACGCCCGGGCACTGGCCGAGTCGATCGCGGAGATCCAGCCGACGGTGATGCAGGCCACGCCGTCGCTCTGGCGCATGCTCCTCGAATCGGGCTGGGAGGGCGATCCGAATCTGAAGATCATCTGTGGAGGAGAGGCGCTGAGTCGCGACCTGGCGAACCGGCTCTTGGCGCGGTGCGGGTCAGTGTGGAACGGCTACGGACCGACCGAGACCACGATTTACTCCACGATGCACCGCGTCGAAAACGGGACGGGACCCGTCCCGATCGGGCGGCCGATCGCGAACACGCGCATCTATGTTCTCGACTCGAAGCTGCGGGCGCTCCCCCAGGGCGTGGCAGGGGAGCTCGTCATCGGAGGCGCCGGCGTGGCTCGCGGCTATCTCGGTCGTCCCGATCTGACCGCGGAAAAGTTCATCCCGAATCCGTTGGCGGGAGGCGAGGGCCGCCTGTACCGGACCGGTGATCTCGCGCGTCACGTGGCCGAGGGCTCTCTCGAGTATCTGGGCCGCACCGACGACCAAGTCAAGATCCGCGGTTTTCGAGTCGAGCTGGGCGAAATCGAGTTCGCGCTCTCCCGCCATCCTTCCGTACGCCAGAGCGTCGTTCTCGCTCGCCACGACGGTCGGATTGCCCGACGCCTGGTGGCCTATGTCGTGGTCGACCGTTCCCGGAAGCTGAG
>JBDTXY010000484.1:0-2700 GCA_040005945.1 Acidobacteriota bacterium | reverse complement strand
GTACACCTCGCCCATCCCGCCAGCGCCCAGGGGCGCGAGGATCTCGTAGGGACCCAGATGCGTGCCAGCCGCGAGCGTCATGAGGTCCGAGCTCCGGAATCTCGGAGGGGCGGCCCTTGGGGCCGCCCGCTCTGGCCGCAGTCCTTGTGCGGGCGGAGGTGAGTCCCGCCCCTACGGCAACGGGAACCCGTGCCGGCCGCGAGCGTCATCGCAGCCCCTTCACCAGGTAGAGCTGCGTCAGGATCCTGGCGTAGCTGTAGGCGTACGACTCGCCGTCATGCGTGAAGTGAGGAGCGCGGATGAAACCGACCCCGGTCGGGTCGCTCGGCATCAACTCCTTCCACGGCTTTCGAGCGCCGGTCTCGACGTCGAGGCGATCGACGTGAGCGGGCAGCTCGCCCGGTTTGTAGACGAACAGAATCCGGCCGTCCGCGGTCCAGCCGCACGGAATCTCGTCGGGGGCGAGACCGGGGATCCGTCGCGGAGGTCCCGCGGCGTCGGTGGGAAAGAGCCACACCGTGCCGTCGGAGCCGATCGCGGGAATCCGCTGGCCGTCGGGCGAGATCAGGTTCGAGTAGGGAACCAGGTGAACGCCTTCGGGACTGATCGCGCGCAGCGCGCCTCCGTTGACCTCCTGCACGTAGAGCCGCGCTCCATGTCCGGTCTCGCCTCCGGCGACCAGAAACCTGCGTCCGTCCGGAAACCAGTTCGCCCAGCTGACGTCGAAGGCCTCGGTGGCCAAGGACCGAGGCTCTCCGGCGCCCACAGGCAACAAACGCAGGGCCTTCGGCTCGTTCGGAACTCCGACGATCACCGATCGGCCGTCCGGCGACAGGCTCATTCCCACTCCGGAGCCCAGGCGCGTCGGGGGGGACCCGTCGGTCGGCCGGACGAAGATCGCCCCGCTCTCGCCGCCTCCCTCGGAGGCCTCGTCGAACAGGATCCGCTTCCCGTCGCTCGAGATCGCGCGAAGGGCCGAGAAATCCAACCACGAGAGGTCGCGGTCCGCGCTCTGCCCCGGCGCTCGACTGATGATTCCCAATCGCAGGTCCTCTTCGGCGAGCAGGACTTCTCCTTTGGGAGAGATGTCGTTGAGGGTGAGCGACCCGGTCTGCCGAAAGACGAGGCGCAGGCGGGCCGAGCGGTTGACCGCGTGGAGCGCGCGGTTGCCCCCCGCCTTGGTCCCTGTAAACCAGATCTCCTTTCCGTCCGGCCACCACGCGAGACCCTGCAGGCTCACCCATCCGTCGGAGAGCCGTTGCGCCTTGCCCGTCAGGTCGACGACTACGACCGACCCGAGGTCGCCGAAGCGCCCCCAATGATCCAGGAACGCGATCGCGTCTCCGCTCGGGGAGAAGCGAGGATTTCCGATCCAGCCGGCGGTCTTGTAGAGAACGGTCCCCACGGGAGACTCGAGCCGGTTGCTGCCGCCTGCGTCCCGGACGACCGCGAGGCGTTTGCCGTCCGGCGACCAATCGGCCCATTGCACCGCCTGGACGCGCTCGCGGGGCGTCTCCCCACCGTCCAGATGCGCTTCGCCCAGCGCGCCGGAGGACACGTAAGGCTCGATGAACCGCTTGCCGATCTGAAGGGCCAGCTGGCCCGACGGCGAGATCGCCAGGATGTCGGCGCTCGGGAGCTCGAGCGGGCTCGACTCGGGGCTGCCGGGCCGGATCGAGAAGGCGGCGATGGGCTTCCCGTCCCACGCCGCGGCGTAGACGATCGTCTGCCCATCGGGGGCAAAGCGCGCGCCGCGGACCATCCCGCGGCGGAAGGTGAGCTGCCGGAAGGTCGGGCTCCGCGCGGGCGCGCAAGCGCGGCCCCACGTGTAGGCCACCGCCGAGGCGAGGATGAGCAGGACCGCGAGCGCGGCGCCCGCGACCCAGGCGCGCGGCCGGGCGAGGGCGCGGGGTGGCGATCCGAGGGGAAGCGCCGCCGACGCGCCCGAAAGAGATTGGAGGTCAAACGCCGCGTCGCGCGCCGACTGAAAACGTTCCCGAGGGTTCTTCTCGAGGCAATGTTGCAGGATCCGGTCGATCCCCGGAGGAATCTTGGCGCCCGATCCCGAGGGCTCGGGAGGGTCCTCCTTCAGGATCGCCGTCATCGTCTCGGCGCCCGTGTCGCGCTGGAAGGCGCGGCGGCCCGTGAGCATCTCGTAGAGGACCGCCCCGAAGGAGAAGATGTCCGACCGAGAATCCACGGCCTGTCCCCGGACTTGCTCGGGCGACATGTAACCGACGGTTCCCATGACCGTGCCGGGCTCCGTGGAGCGTGCGACGGTCGGCGACCGCGTGTCGTCGCCCTGTCCGGGAAGGCTCTGACGCGCGAGACCGAAGTCGAGGATCTTGATCCGGCCGTCCTCGGTCACGAACACGTTCTCGGGCTTCAGGTCTCGGTGGACGATGCCCTCGTCGTGCGCGGCGGCCAGCCCCTGGAGGATCTGCGAGCCATAGTCGAGGACCTTGCGCGCCGGCAGGGGTCCGGCGGAGAGCCGCGACCGCAGGGTCTCGCCCTCGAGCAGCTCCATCACGGCGTAGGCGACGTTGCTCTGCCGGCCGAAGTCGAAGATCGCGAGGATGTTGGGATGCGAGAGAGCGGCAACCGCCTTCGCCTCGCGCTCGAACCGGGAGAGCGCCTCCGGGTCCTCGGCGAGCTGCACCGGGAGCACCTTGATCGCGACGTCGCGATCCAGCTTCGTGT
>JBDTXY010000483.1:0-2702 GCA_040005945.1 Acidobacteriota bacterium | reverse complement strand
ACATCTGCCGCTGCGGCGCCTACCCCAACATCGTGGCCGCGATCCAGCAAGTTCGGAAGAACGCTTAAGCGCAAGCGGGAGCGATCCATGCATACCTTCGAATTCGTCCGGCCACGAGACTCTGCCTCGGCGGTGGCGACTGCCGCGAAGGCGAAGACCGCCCAGCAGGGCGCAGACGTCCGGTTCATCGCCGGCGGGACGACGCTGCTGGATCTGATGAAGCTGAACGTCGAGACGCCGGCACGCCTCATCGACATCAACCGCCTGGGCCCGCTCGGCAAGGTCGAGGCGACGCCCGAGGGCGGACTGGCGATCGGCGCCACCGTTCGAAACTCGGACCTCGCGCAACATCCCACGGTGCTGCGGGATTACGCCGTGCTGTCGCAGGCCCTTCTCTCAGGCGCGTCGGCACAGCTTCGCAACATGGCGACGACGGCCGGCAATCTGCTCCAGCGAACGCGCTGCATGTACTTCCGCGATACCGCGATGCCCTGCAACAAGCGCGAGCCCGGAACGGGCTGCCCCGCGATCACCGGCAGCAACCGCATGCTGGCCGTGCTCGGCACGAGCGAGCAATGCATCGCGACCAACCCTTCCGACATGTGCGTCGCCATGGCGGCCCTGGAGGCCATGATCCACGTGCAGGGACCCAACGGCCAACGCGCGATCCCCTTCGGTGACTTCCATCTCCTGCCGGGGAGCACGCCGAACCGCGAAACGGTGCTCGAGCCGGGCGACCTCATCACGCACGTGACGCTCCCCCCGCCCGTCGCGGGCAGCAAGCAGATCTATCTGAAGCTGCGGGACCGGGCGTCGTACGAGTTCGCGTTGGCGTCGGCGGCCGTCGTGATCACGGTTGGGGGAGGAAAGGTGACCCGGGCGCGAATCGCCCTCGGCGGCGTCGGGACGAAGCCCTGGCGGTCCCCCGAGGCCGAAGCGGCGCTCGTCGGGCAGCCGGCCAATGCGGCGAGCTTCCGGAGTGCCGGAGAGGCGGCAATGCGCGGCGCCAGGCCCCAGAGCGAGAACGGATTCAAGGTCGAGCTGGCGAAGCGCTGCGTCGCCCACGCGCTGCAAACGGCGATGACGGCCTGACGAGCCGCTTCCCTTAAAAGGACAGATCATGCCGACGACACCCACAGGCACAGCACAGGATCCGGAGACCTCACCGATCGGCCGCCGAACTCCGCGCGTGGACGGCCCGCTGAAGGTGACCGGAAAGGCGCAGTACGCCTCCGACTTCCATTTCCCCGGGCAGCTCTACGCCGTTCCCGTCGAGGCGACGATCGCCAGCGGCAAGGTGGCCAGCCTCGACACGGCCGCCGCGGAGAAGATGCCGGGCGTGCGCGCGATCTATCACCGCGCCAACATCGGCAAAGTCTTCCGGTCCGTCCAGGGGCCCGGGTTCGAAGGCATCATCGACGAGCGGCGACCGCCGTTCGAGGACGACGTCGTCCGCTACTACGGCCAGTACATCGCGCTCGCCGTCGCGGACACATTCGAGAGCGCCAAAGCCGCCGCCGATGCGGTCCGCGCGACGTACACGAGGGACAAGTTCAACGTCGATACCAACCTCCAGCCCGATCCGGAGCCCGACGTGGTCAACACCACGTTCGCCCCGACCAAGCGCGTGCAAAGCGAGCGGGGGAACGCGGAGAAGGCTTTCTCGGCCGCGCCGGTCAAGCTCGATCAGGTCTACGTCACGCCGGTCACGACTCACAACCCGATCGAGCTGCAGGGGGCCACGGCGGTCTGGGACGGCCCGATGTTGACCATCTACGAGGAGTCCCAGGCCATCTTCAACCTTCGGGGCGTCATGGCGCAGATGTTCGGCGTACCGAAGGAGCACGTCCGGGTCGTCACCCGGTTCGTCGGCTCGGGTTTCGGCAGCAAGCTCTGGCCCTGGACGCATTGCGCGCTCGCCGTCGCCGCGGCGCGGAACCTCGGCAAGCCCGTCAAGTTGGTCATCAGCCGGAAGATGATGTTCCAGTCGGTGGGTCACCGTCCCCGCACCCAGCAGCGCGTGCGCCTCGGCGCCACGCCCGCCGGAAAGCTGGTCTCGCTCCAGCACGACTACGTCAACCACCACGCGATCCTCGACAACTACCACGAGGACTGCGGGGAGGCGACACCGTTCCAGTACAGCGTGCCCAACCTTCGCGTGGCGTTCGGCCGCGCGCGGCGCAATGTCGGCTCTCCCACGGCCATGCGCGGACCCGGCGCCGTGCCCGGCCTCTACGCGACCGAGTCGGCGATGAACGAGCTCGCCGACCAGCTCAAGATCGACCCCGTTCAGCTGCGCGTCCTGAACGAGCCGAAGATCGACGAGTCGATGGGCATTCCATTCTCGTCCCGCCACCTGGTGGAGTGCTTTCAGCTCGGCGCGGAGAAATTCGGCTGGTCGAAGCGGACTCCTGCGGTCGGCTCGATGAAGCGGGACGGGTTGACCCTGGGCTGGGGAATGGCCGGGTGCGCCTGGGTCGCGGCCCGATTCCCCGCCGAAGCCAGCCTCCACCTTCGCGACGATGGAACGGTCCGCGTCGCCTCGGGCACGCAGGACATCGGCACCGGCACTTACACGATCCTCGCGCAGCTGGCCTCGCAAAGGACGGGGGTGCCTCTCGACAAGGTCGAGGCGGTGCTCGGCGATACGTCGCTCCCGGAAGGCCCGATCTCGGGCGGGTCGATGGTGACCGGTTCGATGG
>JBDTXY010000482.1:0-2707 GCA_040005945.1 Acidobacteriota bacterium | reverse complement strand
CTTCTCGATCACGCCGATCTCGTACTCCAGCCGCTCCCGGTACTTCTCGGTCGGGATCCCCTCGGCGGGAACGTCGGCGTCCTCGGACAGCCGGCGCTCCAGCCCCTCGCGCGCGAGATCCCGAAAGTAGTCGGCCGGCGGGCGTCCGTCGGGCGTCGTGAAGGTCGGCAGGTGGAGCCCGTCCGTATCGAAGGACACCGCGCAACGTTCGGCGATGGCGACGCTGTTGGAGACCGCCTCCAGGCTCCAGGGGCGGAAGCGCGCCTTCATCTCGTCCGGATCCTTGACGTAGAACTCGTCGTTGTAGAACCGCATCCGGCGCTCGTCCTCGAGCGTCTTGCCCATGCCGATGCATAGCAGCACTTCGTGCGGGAACGCGTCGTCGCGGCGCAGGTAATGGCTGTCGTTGGTGGCCACCGCCGGAGCGCCGGTCTCGTTGGCCAAACGCAGCAGGTCGGGGATGATCGCGGTCTGCTGCGGGAGGCCATGGTCCATCAACTCGACGTAGAAATTGCCCTTGCCGAAGATCCCCTCGTACTCCTGGAACGCGGCCTTGGCGGCCGCGAAGTTCCCGCGCGACAGCGCCCCCGCGACCTCGCCCTTCAGACAGCCGGAGAGCCCGATGAGCCCCTCGGCGTGCTCCGCGAGCAGCGCCTTGTCCATCCGCGGACGGTGGTAGAACCCGGTCAGATAGGCCTCGGAGACCAGGCGGACCAGGTTGCGATATCCCTTTTGCGTGGAGGCCAGGATCGTCAGGTGGTATGCGTATCCTTCGCCCGATTCGCTGGCGGCCTGGGCCTCGCGATTGCGCCGATCCGCCGGCGCGATGTAGGCCTCGACGCCGATGATCGGCCGCACGCCGTGCTGGAGCGCCTCGTGGAAGAAGTGAAACGCGCCGAACATGTTTCCGTGGTCGGTCACCGCGACGGCCGGCATGCCCAGCTCCGCGATGCGCTTGCAGAGCTCCGGGAGCCGGTTCGCGCCGTCCAAGAGCGAGTATTGACTGTGGAGATGGAGGTGAACGAAGTCGCCGGGCATCGCAATGGATTCTACTTGGATTAGGCTTCCGACGGAGGGTCGTGATTTGTGATGAACGCTCGCGTCTGCATCGCGGTGACTCTCGCGTCGATGGCCTCGCTGCCGGCGATGGCGGCGGATCCGACTCCGGCTCCGACTCCGACCCGGCCGCTCGTCGGCGACGACGCCGTCTGGGCCGCGCCCGCGGATTTCGACGCGAAGCTCCACGCCGCCTGCGACAAGACGGCAGGCGAGAAGCTGGGCGAGTGTCTCCTCCGGGAAATGCGCAAGGCGGGCGCATCGCCGGCCGCGGTGGCGTTCGCGCAGAGCATCGATTCTCAGGGCTACCTGCGCACGTTTCGGGAGACCGGCCGCGTGGACGTCGCCTACGTGGAATATCCCTTCCGTGCCAACCAGAACCAGCTGTGCTTCCTGGTCAACGGCCAGCCGCCGCGGATCGACGTGGACGATCTCTCCCGGCTGGACCGCGCGTCCCTGGAGCGCAACGCCGAGTACGCGGCGATCGTTCGGAACCATCCGAACGCCGCGATCTTCCCGGCCGCGCGCGTGGGCTCCCGGGTGCCGATCGCCAACCGCATGACCAACGGCGGACAGCGGTTCGTGGTGACCTATCACCTGCGCGACGGCTGCCATGCCTGTGCGCTGGTGGGAGAGGTCTTAGTCGGCTTCGAATTCGACGTCGAGGGCCGGTTCCGGGAGACCAGCGTCCTGCGCGTCCGCCCCCGGTATCCGTAGGCTCGCCCGCGCAATGGCTTTTCGCCGCGAATTGAACGTCTTCGACGCGACGATGGTCGTCGTGGGCGGGATCATCGGCGCCGGCATCTTCATCAACCCCTACCTGGTGGCGCAGCGCCTGCCCTCGGCCGGACTGGTCCTGGCGGCGTGGGCGGCGGGCGGCCTCATCGCGCTGGGAGGCGCGCTGGCATTCGCCGAGCTGGCGTCGCTCTTTCCCCGGACCGGCGGGGAGTACGTCTACCTGCGCGAGGCCTATCACCCCCTGGTGGGCTTCCTGTTCGGCTGGGCCTCCCTGGTGATGATCCAGGGCGGAGGGATCGCGGCGGTCGCCATCACGTTCGGGCAGTACACGCTGCGGTTCGTCGGCGCGTCGGATGCGGACCCCAAGCCTCTGGCCGTCGTGGCCTTGATTGTGGTCGCGGCGGTCAACTACGCCGGCGTGAAGATGGGCAGTCGTCTGCTCAACGTGCTGGTCCTCCTCAAGGTCGCCGCCCTCGCCGTGCTCATCTTCGGCGGGCTGTGGCTGGCCCGCCGCCTTCCCGCGCTCTCCACGCCGGCCGCCGCCGCGCCGCCCGCGGCCACCGTTCTGGCGTTTGGCGCAGCGCTGGTGCCGATCCTCTTCTCGTACGGCGGGTGGCAGAGCGTGAACATCGTGGCCGAGGAGATCCGGGAGCCCCGGCGCGCCCTTCCCCGCGCGCTCCTGATCGGCACGCTGATCGTCATCGGCGTTTACCTCCTGGTCAACCTCGTGTACTTAACGACGCTGACGCGCGAGGGCCTGGCGGCGACCACGACGCCCGCCGCCGCCGCCGTGCGGCGCCTCTTCGGACCCGGCGCCGACCGCTGGATCGCGGCCGCCATCTCCATCTCGACGTTCGGCTTCCTGGACTTGACGCTCCTGGCGCCGACCCGCATCTATTACGCGATGGCCAAC
>JBDTXY010000481.1:0-2712 GCA_040005945.1 Acidobacteriota bacterium | reverse complement strand
GACCCACGCCCGCTTGTCCGCGTCCCGTGATGTGCCGCCTGACGCGAAGAGTTTCAGGGCGACTTCGCGGTTGAGGTGGGGATCCCACGCTCGAAACACTTCGCCGAAGGCGCCCTGGCCAACTTTGCCAAGTAGTTCAAGGTGTCCCCACGACCCTCTTGCGGCACCCGACAACGCCACGTCGGGTGACGACGTCGTTGGATCGCCGAGCGACAGCGTTCGATGCAATGCCGCCATGCCGGCCAGCACGCGCAACTGCTGCGTCAGTCCGGGATCGGTCGAACCACCCGACTCCGCCGCAGTCCAATCGATCGATTTGCCGTCGAGAATCGCATCAGCCACCGCCGCCAGGGCCGCGTCCTCGATATCGCTCTCGTCGTCAGCCGTCACACCCTTGCTCCTACTACTAAATGCTCGCCAACAATGTCCCGGACACAGTCGGCGCCTTCTGCCAGGCGGGCGGTCTTCATTTGGCGGGTTTCATCTCGCTCGCGAGCCTGAGCAGCGCGCGTCGGGCAGCCTTTCTCGCGGCCTCGGGTGACGGTTTTCCCAGCGCCTCAGCCAGGCGCTCATAGGAATAGCCCATCTCGACCCGCGCGATGATGGCTTCGCGATCCTGCGGTCGAAGTCGGGCCAGTGCTTGTTCGTACCGCTCTGTCGCCTCCCGCCCGACCGCTTGTTCGAGAGGGGACGGACTGTCGTCGGTGATCTGTGAATCGAGCGCTGACGGAGGCGCCCGACGTCCCAGGCGCCGCAGTTCGTACCGGATGCTGTTCATGAGCGCCTGACGCAGGTACGCCTGGAGCGCGCCCTCGTGCCGGCAGTCGAACGTATCGATACGTTTGAATGTACGCAGCAACGTTTCCTGAACGAGATCCTGTGTCTCGCGGGCATCGCGCGCCCAGCGAGGAAGCCGGCCGGTGGCCCATCGCCGCAAAGGAACGAGGTACCGCGCGAACAGCGCCTCGACGGCCGCCTGGTCACCCGCGCGGACGCGCTCGAGCAAGCGGAACGTCGTCTCGGGACCTCCAGGGAGCCCGGAGACCGACGCGTCGCCAGCGCGTTCGTCGCGATTGACCATGTGGCAGGAGCCTGCGGGATTCTAGCCGTTTCACCGCTACGGCGCTACGCGCGATATTTCCGGTCAGGTGCCATAACCTCCTCGGGAATCAGCAAGGTGTCCGCTTCAGACGCGCCGAGCATTGATCCCTTTTAGACGGCTCCAATTTAGGGGCGTCCAAACGGCGGGGAATCTGATCATGCGAAGCACACGAAGACTGTCGGTATTGCTCCTATCAGGCGCGGCGCTCGTTGGTCCGGTTCTGGCCGCAAAGGCCCGACTCGTCGATACGCCGGTGAATACGATCATCAGCGACTACGACTCTGGCGTGGCGCCGGCGCTGCAGATTCAAAGCGACCAGCATGGCACGTACGTCAACTCAACAACGCTGACGTCGATGATCTTTGCGTCGGGACTGGCGGCCATCCCCGACTCGTACTACATCAAGAAGGGGGCGACGCGGACCGTCTGTCTGACGTTCAGCCAGCCGATTCCCGGCAGCGGTCCTAATGGCGGCAATCCCGTCGCGCCGGCGTCATCGTGTTATCTGGCGCGGATCAATCTCGAGTGTCCGAACTTCGGCCTCAACCCGTTGACGTTGCCGGCCGGACAAACGATGTCGTGTCCGATGAACGTGCACTTTGCTGCCGACGGCAAGACGTACGACCTGCACATGGCGCCCCTGAGCGTGAATTTCCCTGGGACCGATCCCGTCAACGTCACCTGCATCTTCCCGACGAGCGGGACCAATCCCTGCTCGCAATGGCTGGTCCAGCCCAGCGGAACCGATGGCACGTGGCTTCGCAACGTCGCGAACCTGTCATATGAAAAGTCCGTCAAGGGACAGACCACGTACGTCAAACAGGGAGATTTCTACTTCTCGTTCTCAATCATCCTCATGACGCCCTGAGGTCGGGGTGCAGATCAACGAGCGCGTTTCAAAACCCGCGGCTTCTCTGGGGCGACCCAGTCATCTACTAGGCCATGTCCACCCAGACCGTCTTCAACTGGGTGTAGTACTCGAGCGCGTGCATGGACATCTCCCGGCCGAACCCGCTCTGCTTGTAGCCGCCGAATGCCGCCGCCGTGTCGTACGCGTTGTAGGTGTTGATCCAGACTGTGCCGGCCTTGAGCTTGGAGGCGACGTAGTGCGCCTTGCGAACATCGCGCGTCCAAATCCCTGAGGCAAGTCCGTAGATTGAACTATTCGCCTTGGCGATGGCGTCATCGACGTCGCCAAATTCAATCGCCGCCAGCACAGGTCCGAAGATCTCTTCTTTCGCAATCGTCATGTCCACGGTGACGTCACTGAACACCGTCGGCTGCATGAAGTAGCCCTTGCCGGTACCGATGTCCGCGCGTTCGCCACCCGCCAACAGCGTTGCGCCTTCGCTCTTCGCCGTTTCCACATACCGCAACACGCGGTCGAGCTGGCTCTTCGAGGAGATCGCCCCGAACCGCGTCTTCGGATTCATCGGATCGCCAGCCACCATCTTCTTTGTGCGGTCCGCCACCTTGGTCAGGAACTCATCCTTGATCGACGCCTCCACGAGCAAGCGCGATCCAGCCGCGCACACTTCACCCTTGCCGTAGAAAATCCCCATCGTCGCGCCCCGCACCGCCGCATCGATGTCAGCGTCGGCAAAGACGAT
>JBDTXY010000480.1:0-2713 GCA_040005945.1 Acidobacteriota bacterium | reverse complement strand
GCGATGGTCAGGGTGGGGGTGTCTCCCGGGAGCGGGACGAGGTCCAGCCCCGTGCCGCAGACGCTGGAGTAGAGCAGCAGCTCGCGAACGCCGTACCGCCCTTCCGTGGCCCGGTGCGCCAGGACAGGGTCTTCCAAGACCGGCAGCATGAGACCGGCATAGCCGCAGGTGCGGACCCGCAGCGACTTCAACGCTCCCGTGATGGCCGCGCAGGCATCCAGGGTGGAGGCATTCCCGAACGGACGATGGGTCAGCGCCTCGATGGCCGCACCGATGCTGCGGTCCTTGGCCGGCGCGGGCGATGGATCGATCCCCAGAAACGTCCGGCCTTCCCGCTGAGCGAAGGCCGCGGCTGTCCGCTCCACCGGGGCGAGAGCCTCGTCCAGTCGCGCCCGGAGCCGCGCGGTGGCGTCATGCGCGTCCCGGGCCGACCCGAGCGCCGCTTCCACCAGCGACGCCGATTCGAGTCCGACGGCCAGTGAGTCCGGCCCCGCGTGGTAGGCGACCGGAAAGAACGGCGTACCCGGAGGAACGTTGGCCGCTGCCGCGAAACGGAAGTTGCCGAGGCCGCCAGGGGTCGACCGGGAGATGGCGACCATCACCGCTGCGGCCACCTCGATCGCGCGGGGCTGAGTGCCGGAGCCGGGCGCCGCGACCGTCACCGAGAAGCTGAGCTTCGTCGTGGTTCGGGCCAGCTCCGCGGCCCAGGCTGCGAGGGTGGGATCGGCGCGATCGGCCAGGAGAATCGGCCCGATGGCGACCAGGACGTCCCTGGTCTCAGCGAGGCGGTCGAGAGCTTGAAGGTCGGTCAGCGCGGCGTCACGCGCGGCTCCGGTGAGATCGGCCACCAGGGGTGGTGTCGCCACCCGTAAGGTCTCGACCTCGTAGCCATCGTCCTCGAAGGCCTGCTTGCCTCGACCAAGGAGTGTGACGGCCGCCTCGAAGCGATCGAGCTCCTTCGCGGACTTGAGGCCGACACCGGCGGTGATGGTCCGAACCCGGAACGGCCGGAGCGGAGGAATGGCCCGCTCGGCGGGTCGCCCCGCGGGATCCACGGCCCCGACCGAGAGCGCCGTCGCGGCCAGGCGGCCCAGGAAGTCTCTGCGAGATTGCCCGCTCATTCGCCCCTCCCGAACCCAAAAGCCGTGCCCGGCATCCTGCGCCGGCAGGACGAGAGCCTGGATGCTACGCCGGATCGATGGTGCGAGCTAGAGGGAGAGGCCCCGCCACCGACATATTGCCGCGGTCGACACTGCCATGAGCCGAGGAGGATCGAATGTCTATCCGCTGGCTGTTTGCGGCGCTCCACCTGCTGGGATTGGGACTCGGCCTCGGGTCCGTCTGGGCGCGAGGGCGCGCGCTGCGGGGCGAGCTGGACCCGGCCGGGCTCCGCCGGGTGTTCTATGCGGATACCTGGTGGGGCATCGCCGCCCTGGTGTGGATCGCGACCGGCCTGGTCCGCGCCTTCGGCGGGCTGGAGAAGGGGAGCGGCTACTATCTGCACAACCACCTGTTCTGGGGGAAGATGACGCTGCTGCTGATGATCCTGATCCTGGAGATGTCACCGATGGTGACGCTCATCCGGTGGAGGACCCAGCTCGGGCGCGGCGAGTTGCCCGATACACGAGCGGCGGGCCGTTTCGCACGGATCAGCTTTCTCCAGGCCGCGCTCGTGGTGCTCATGGTGCTGGCGGCGACCGGGATGGCGAGGGGGTACGGAGCCCCGAGCTGAGGCCTTCGCCGAGCCCCTTGCATCACCGGCCCCTCCTGGTAAAATGTACAATTGTACATACTCAGGAGCCGCTGCCGTGGAGCTCGTCGTCGATACCTCCGTGCTGATTGCCGTGCTCACCGGGGAAGCCACGCGCGACCGCCTCATCGCCCGTACCCAGGGAGCGGAGTTGCTCGCCCTCGGCTCGGTGCACTGGGAGATGGGGACCGCGTTCTCGGCATTGCTCAAGCGTCGCCGGCTCAAGCTGGCCGAGGTCCAGGCGGCGCTCGCCGCCTATGCGGCGATCCCGATCCGGGTCGTGGAGGTCGATTTGGGCGCGGCGCTCGAGCTGGCGGATCGGTTCGGGCTCTACGCCTACGACGCCTATCTCATGGCGTGTGCCCGGCGTCAGCGGGCGCCGTTGTTGACGCTGGATGCGCGGCTCGGGCGGGCGGCACAGGAGGCCGGCGTGCAGGTGCTGGAGGTCGCGTGAAAGAGTTCACCTACTCCGAAGCTCGGCAGCGGCTGGCCGCTCTCTTGGAGCGCGCGCGGCGCGAAGGCGCCGTACGGATCCGGCGCAAGGACGGGCAGGTGTTCGTGCTCCGCCCCGAGGTGCCGGCCGGCTCGCCGCTGGACGTGCCCGCGATCGGCGCACGTCTCGGTCGGGACGAGATCCTGGACGCCATCCGCGAAGGGCGGCGTCCGATCTGATCGGCGGGGTGGGGACGGGGGGATCACCGGAAGAGTCATGAACGCGAAGCAGGACCTGCCGGTCAAGCGCTTGGCCTCGAAGGCCGCCTGGGAGACGTGGCTCAGCAAGCACCACGAGACCTCGCCAGGGGTCTGGCTCGAATTTGCCAAGAAGGGCAGTGGCCTCATCTCACTGTTCCACGTCGAGGCATTGGAGGTGGCCCTCTGCTATGGCTGGATCGACGGTCAAGGCGCGCCGGTCGACGCCAGGCGATTCCGGCAGCGCTTCACGCCGCGGCGGGCGCGCAGTTG
>JBDTXY010000479.1:0-2714 GCA_040005945.1 Acidobacteriota bacterium | reverse complement strand
CACGCAGTTGTCGTTATAGGACAGCGCCGAGATCGGCGCCTGGTACCAGCGCGTGTCGCGGTCGGGCGGCCAGTCCGGATGCCGGTAGATGCCGTCGAAGGAGCTGGCGTTCAAGATGAGATCGCCCGCCACGCGCACGATGCCGGCCTGCTTGAGCCCCTCCGCCCACTTGTCGAAGATCGCGAAGGAGTCGTCCTCGTGGAAGCGGCCGGAGATGTTGGGGTCTCCCCCGCCCACCACCAGCAGCGAGCCCTGCAGGTTGCCGTCCCGGATCTCGCCGCGGCGCCAGAGGGTCGTCGCGAACTTGTAGTTGGGGCCGAGGTAGTGGAGCGCGGCGGCCGAGGAGATCAACTTCGTAACCGAGGCGATCGTCTCGAGCGAATCGGGATTGCGCGCGTACACCGACTGGCCGCTCGCGAGCTCCGTGATCGCGATCGACGTGCCCGCGGATCGCGCGGGAGGCCTCAGGGCCGCTTGCTCGAGCGCGGCTTCCAGGGTCGCCGGAAGCGCCGCATGCGCGGTCTTCGTCCGCTTCGCGTGTGTGCGGGACTTGGCCAGAAGCGCGGGAGCCGGCAGCAGGCAGACCGCGAGAAGGACAGCGAGAGCGCTTCGTTTCCAGGGGCAGGGGGTCACCTGCCAATTATAATCGAGCGGTTGCGATTTGACGAGCCGAACCGGGTGTTCGAGATCTCCGTGCGCGAGCTGGCGGAGGACGAGGGCTTCCGGCGAGTCGGCTTCGATCGCGGCGACGGCTGGAGGCGAATGGGGCTGGGAACCCAGATCCACAGCCGTGTCCTCGCCGAGCGGCAATCCGCGCTGCCGGCCTACCGGTGCGAGGTACACCTGGAGGCCAGGATCCCGGTCGGGGACTGGACCGCGGTCCTGACGGGCCGGCTGGACGGCTGCGTCGAGCGCGAACCTGGCTCCTGGCTGATCGAGGAGCTCAAGTCGACCAACCTGGCGGTCGACGGCGTGCGGCCCTCGGGCTACGCGTTCGAGCGCGACCGCAGGCAACTGCTGGCCTATTGCTACCTCTGGAGGCGGCTGGGGCACGGCCGCGTCGCCGGCGCGCTGGTCTACGTGGACATCGAGACGGGCGAAGAGATCTCGCTGCACGTCCCATTCGACGACGAAGTCGAGCAGGAAGTCGACAGGCGGTTGGCCCGGGCGCTGGCGATCTGGAAGACGCAGAAGGTCGGACGGCTGCGCAAGGCGAAGGCCGCCGAGCGGCTTCCCTTCCCGCACACGGCCCCGCGGCCGATCCAGGAAAAGATCATGGAGGCCGTGCGCGCGGCGGTGCAGAACGGCGAGAACCTGATCGCGGAGGCGCCCACGGGTTCCGGCAAGACCGCGGCCGCGCTCCATCCCGCTCTCGCCGAGGGTTTGACCAACGGCCGGCAGGTCGTGTTCCTCACATCCAAGACTTTGCAGCAGAAGATGGCCGTCTCCGCGCTGGTTGCCATGAACGAGCGCGCCTTTCACACGGTGCAGGTGCGCGCCAAGGAGCGCATGTGCGCCAACGACCGCATCATCTGCCACGAGGAGTTCTGCCGCTTCGCCAAGGACTATCCCGAGAAGATGGAGCGCTCCAACATCCTGGGCCGGCTCCACGACACGTACTCGCACCTGGATCCGGACACGGTGTTCGAGGAGGCGCGGCGCGAGGAGGTCTGCCCGTTCGAGGTCCAGCTCGAGGTCGCCCAGCGCGCGGACGCGATCGTGGCCGACTACAACTACGTCTTCGAGCCCGCCTCGGCGCTCCGGCACTTAACCGGCGAGGACCTGCGCGACGTGATCCTGCTGCTCGACGAGGCGCACAACCTCCCCGACCGCGCCCGGCAGATCTTTTCGCCCGAGCTCGCGCAGGCGGATCTGGTCGCTCTGCGCAACCGGCTGACGCTCCAACCCGGCGATCTCTTTCAGGCTCTCGCGGCGTCGGTGGAGGAGTTGCTGGAAGTCCTGGAGGCCGCCGCGCAGGATCTTCCGGAGGGCGAGGCGATCGCGGAGATTACGCCTCCGGCCGATCCGATCTTCGACCTGCGTCTGGCCTGGGAAGAGAAGCTCATGCGCTATCTCGCCTGGAAGCGCGAGACGCGCCTGGCCTTGGTCGATGATCCGGTCCTGGACTTTCACTTCGCGCTGCAGCGCTTCGCGGCGGTCCTGAGCATCTTCAAGTCGGACTTCACCTGCGTGGTCGAGCGGCGCTCCGAGGGGACGCGGCTCGCGCTGGTGTGCCTGGACCCCGCCCGCGCGCTGGCCGAGACGTTTCGGCAGGCGTCCTCGACGATCCTGCTCTCGGCCACCCTGACGCCGCCCGACGCGTTTCGGAGGGTGCTCGGGCTCTCGGCCGACCGCACGTCCTCGATCTCGCTGCCGCCGCCGTTTCCTCCGGAGAACCGCAAGGTCATGATCGTGCCCTCGGTGCGCACGACCTACATGGCCCGCGAGAAGAACTACCCGCGCATCGCCAAGCTCCTGGCCGAGATGTCCGACGCGCACGGCGGCAACGATCTCGTGCTTTTTCCCTCGTACCGCTTCCTGAGCGAGGTCGCGGCGCGCATGCCGGCGACCCTGTCGCGGCTCCTGGTGCAGCGTCCGGACTCGACCGACTTCGAGCGCCAGCAGTTGCTGTCGGCGCTCTCGTCGCCTCCGCCCGGCGGCACGCTGCTCTTCGCGGTCTCGGGCGGCATGTACGCCGAAGGCGTGGACTATCC
>JBDTXY010000478.1:0-2721 GCA_040005945.1 Acidobacteriota bacterium | reverse complement strand
TCCAGGTCAGGTACGACGCCTGGTTCTTCGCGTCGTCCTGGAGGTGCGCGAGCCACAGCCCGATCTGAAGATCGACGTCTCGGACCTGCTCGACCTCCGTCAACCCCATCGCGATCAAGACCGCGTTGTTGCCGATGCCCTCGGCCAGGGTGCCGTAGCGCGTGTTCATGGCCAGCACCGTGGCCTCGAAGCCGAGACGGCCCCGCACGTAGAGCCCCTGCAGCAGCGCCGCCGTCGTGACGTGGCCCGGCACGACCTCGTGCGCGACCAGCTGCGCGAACTCCGGCACGCTGATCTGGAGCGAGGCGTTGATCTCGTAGGTCGCTTCGTATTCCGGCGAGCCGTCCGCCTTGCGCGCGCGTCCGACGTAGTTCATGAAGCCCGAGAACCACGCGTCCTGGATCGGCACGAACTTCATGTTCGCGCGGGGGACCTCGCGCAGGTCTTCCGGAAGGAGCGGAACCAAGTGGCGGTTCGTGCCCGCGTCGAACTGGGCGATGAACGCGTCGGCGAGCGCGGCAATGGACTTGGCGGGAACCATCCGCTCGCGCCGCCAGGCGTCGACCGCGGCCAGCAGCTCCTCGCCGGTCTTGGCGGGATGTCCGGCCTTGCCCAAGAGGTCGGCCAGGCGCTTGCGCTTGTCGGCGGGTTGCGATGGCTCGGGCGGCCCGCCGGTCGCGGCGATGACGCAGCGCTCGTAGGGGACGCTTTCGCCCCGACCCAGGATCGCCATCGAGAGATCCCACATGACCGACAGGCACTCGCTCAAGCCGTCGAAGAAGGCGCCGCGCAGCCCGGACAGCGTCTTGCCCTCGGCGGCCAGCGCGTCGATCGCGCCCTTCACGTCCACGGCCGCGAGAAACGCGTCGATCGCGGCAGCATCGGGCTCCTTCGCGCCGACGCCTCCCTTCTCGCGCACGCGCCGGGCGGTTTCGTGCGTGTAGGCCTCGGGCAGCGGTTCGTCGGAGAACCAGGAGTCCACGACCGCGCGTCCGGTCCCGGAAGGGTTCATGACATCGCCGCCCCAGAGCGTGTCGATGCCCAGGAGGGCGATCGCGGTCAGAGAATCCAGACGGTCGGTCAGGCGGTCTTCTCCTTCTTCATCGCGCCAAACCACAGGTAGAAGCACAGCGCGATGAAGCCGGCCGAGCTGACCAGCTGCGACACCGGCTCGTTGTCGAAGAACGGAAGCTTGATCAGATCCTCGCGGTACCAGCCGAAAAGCCGCAGCGCGGCGCCGAAGACGCCGCCGAGTGCTCCTCCGGCCATCAATCCCGAGGCGATGATGATGGCCCGCTCGCGCATGCTGCGGCCCGGCGCGCCCCCGACCCGTTCGGAGCGCTTCGTGACGTAGTGGGACATGATGCCCCCGACCAGCGCCGGCGAATTGAGCTCGAGCGGGAGATACATCCCGAGGGCGACGATCAGCGCGGGCACTCCCAGCATCTCCATCATCACGGCGACCATCGCTCCGGCTCCGAAGAGCAGGTAGGGCACGGGCTGTCGGCTCATGAATCCCTCGACCAACGCCTTCATGATGGACGCCTGTGGCGATACGAGCACCGGCCGCAAATCCCCCGGGACGGACTCGCCAAACTGAAAGGTCTGGGCCAGCGCGACGATGACCAGGCCCACGACGACCGCCGAGCAGATGACGCCGAGGAATTTCACCCGCTCCTGCACCGCGGGCGTGGAGCCCAGCCAGTAGCCCGTCTTCAGATCCGTGATCGTCTGTCCCGAGACCGAGAGCGCCGTGCAGACCATGCCCGCGATCGCCATCACGAAAAACATGCCCGTGCGCCCCGAGACGCCGAACTCGAGCAGGACGACGGAGGAGATGATGATCGTCAACATCGTCATGCCCGAGACCGGGTTCCGGGCGGTCGTGGCGATGGCGTTGGCGGCCACGGATGTGAAGAAAAACGAGAAGACGAGCGTCAATCCGAATCCGATCAGGACGACGACCGGCTCGGGTCTCAGGTTACCCAGAAAGGCCGCGACGGCGAGGGACGTCACGACGACGCCGATCAGGATCTTCATGATCGGGAGGTCCTGGTCGGTCCGCTCCTGCCCCTCGCCTTCGCCGTGCCGGAAGGCCTTCGCGGCGATCGAGAAGGAGCCCACCACGATCTTCAGCGACTTGATGATCCCGAAGATGCCGGCCGTCGCGATCGCTCCGGCGCCGATGTAGCGGACGTACCACCGGTAGATCAGCGCGGCGCTCATCTGCGAGATCGGGACGGGGCCCGGGTAGATGGCCTCCGGGTGGTGCTGTCCGATCATCCAAATCACCGGGACGAGGATGAAGTTGGAGAGCACGCCTCCCGCGCACAGCAGCGTCGAGGCCCGCAGTCCCATGACGTAGCCCAGGCCGAGGATGAACGCGATGGCGTCGAAGCGCAGCACCGCGCGGGCCTTTTCCGCGGCCGCGTGCATCGCCGGTATGAACTGGAAGTCCACGGTCTCCTTCCAGACCTGGAACGTCGTGACGAAGAAGTCGTAGACCGCCGAGATGGCGGTCGCCTCCAGCAGCAGCTTGGCCTGGGAGCCGCCCTTCTCGCCGGTGACGAGGACTTCCGTGATCGCCGTGGCCTCGGGATACGGGAACGCCCCGTGCATGTCGCGCACGAAATACCGCCGCAGGGGAATCAGGAACAGGACTCCCAGGCAGCCTCCGGCCAGGCAGATGAAGATCGTCTGCCACGGGTGCGGATCGAGCTT
>JBDTXY010000477.1:0-2724 GCA_040005945.1 Acidobacteriota bacterium | reverse complement strand
TCCTCGTTGCCCGAGGCGTCGTTGATGATCGCGTCGTCCTGGATTCCGCGCGGGTTGACGAAGAGCTCGTAGGCCGAGCGCCGGTCGTTCTTGACGTCCAGCAGAATTCCGGCGAAGTCCTGGTCCGAAAAGACGTTGTCGCGGTCGACGTACGGTGCGCGGATCTTCTGGGGATCCGGATCGTCGCAGCGGATCGCCACGTAGAAGAAGCGGCTGTCGTATCCGACCCAGGCGACCGTCCGCACGGGCGGCGGCACGTTGTCCCCGACGTTGGTCTCGTAGAAGGTCTCGATCTTGGCCGCCTCCGCCCAACCCGGATCCGAGAGGTCGCCGTCGATGCGGATGGGTTGGGAGAGTCGTGGCAAAGGCGTTGAGGGAGGCGGCGGCGACGGCTCCTGCGCGAGAAGCGGAAGCGCCCACAGAGCGGCCAGAGCCGTCAGTCCGCGCGTCCGCATCTCCCATTGCTACGCCCGACGCGACGAGAAGTTTCGCAGGCCGCGTGCGCCGAAGGCCATGCAGTCGAAATCGCGCGGCCCGCTGCCTGCGTTGGCTACTGGCGCGGCCCGTCTTCGACGGGCGACTTGCCTTCGGTGGGGGCAGCGGCGGCGCGCGAAGAAAAGCGCGAAGGTTTGCCGGCTGCAAATATAGAGTTACGCCAATCCAAGGAGGGCACATGGCGCAAGCTTGGTTCATCAGGGTCTTCCTCCTTCTCGCGATGGCGATTCCTTACGCCGCGTTCGGGCAGACGGCTTTCACCGCGAAGGCGGTCAAGATGCGCGCGGGACCGAGCCCCGACTTCCCGGTCGTCAGCATGGTCAGGCCCAGCGTTTCTGTGCAGGTCGCGGGCTGCGTCGACGACTGGACATGGTGCGACGTCACCGCGGGGCTCGACCGCGGATGGGTCTATGCCGGCAATCTGGTCTATCCGTATCAGGGCCGGCGCGTGACGATCCTGGCCAACGGGCCGGTGATCGGCCTGCCGATCATCACGTTCTCGATCGGCCCGTACTGGGACAGCTACTACCGCGGGCGGCCCTGGTACGGGCGGCGCTCGTACTGGATCGGCCGGCCCCCGCCGCCGCACTGGATTGGTCGTCCGCCGCGTCCGAGGCCACCTGCGGTCATTCAGCCGCCACGCCCCAGGCCACCTGCGGTCATTCAGCCGCCACGCCCCAGGCCGCCTGCGCCTCGACCTCCCGCGCCACGGCCGCCGAGGCCGGGCCGGCCGGTGGTGACGCCACGAGCGGGTTGACCGAACGTCCGCGGCGCGCCTTCGGGTTCGTCGCGGGCGCCTGCGTCCTCTTCGTCGTCGCGACGCTTGCGGCGATGGCGATCTACCCGGGAGGCTCCGTCGCGAACCCGCACGGCTCGAGTTATTCGTTCTTCGACAACTTCTTCAGCGACCTCGGGCAGACGCGGACGCTCTCCGGCGCGTCGAACTGGACGAGCCTGGTGCTCTTCGTGACGGCCCTCACTTGCGTCGCTCTCGGCCTCGGCCTCTTCTTCGTCGAGCTTGCGCGCCTCTACTCGAGGACGGCGGCAATTGGGTGGGGTCGCGTTGCTGCCTTCTTCGGGATTGCGACGGCGATCTGCTTCATCGGCGTCGGGGCGACTCCATGGAACCTGTATCTCGCCGCCCACAACGAGTTCGTCCTCTGGGTGTTCCGGGCGTTCCTCGCCGCCTGCATCGCCTCGCTCATCGCGCTGCGGCTGGAGGGCACCTTCCCCCTCCGCTTCTCCGCCGTCTTCGCGGCGTTCGGCCTCTTGCTCTTCGGGTACGTTCTGCTGCTAGCGCTCGGGCCGAAGCCGGGCACACCCGAGGGAGCCCGCATTCAGGCGGTCGGCCAGAAGTTCATCGCGTATGCCTCGATCCTCGCCGTGCTGACACAGGCGCTGGGGTTGCGCCGTTATCTCTCCCGCCCGGAGTCGATCACGAACACGACCTAGCAGGTGCTGAGAGAGGGTGTTGTGCGGGTAAACGCCGATGCAATTTCCATCGGTGAGCAGTGGCAGCGCCGCAGACGACCGGGCCCTACCGGAAGTCGTGGCTGGGCATTCGCTCGAACTCGGGAATCGTCCAGAAGCGCTCCGCCTTGATGGAGACCGAGCCGTCCTGCTTCTGCAGCCTGCCTTCGACCACCAGGGCCCCCGAGCCGACCACCACCGCGCGCTGGTCTTGGAAGAGGCTCGGCCGCACGATCGCCTGGAGCATTCCCGTCTCGTCCTCCAGAGTCAGGAACACGAACCCCTTGGCCGTGCCGGGACGCTGGCGGACGATGACGGCGCCCGCGGCCGTGACGCGTTCTCCGTCGCGGCGGTCGCGCAGCTCCACGGCGGACACGACCCCGCGCGCGGCCAGCGGCCGGCGCAGATGCGCCAGCATGTGGGGACCCGTGGTGATCTCGGTCGCGACGTAATCCGCGCGGGTCTCCTCGATCGGCGTCATCTCCGGCAGCGGAGAGGGATCGTCGGTGGGCGACTCCGCGAAGAGTGGGCCCGCCTCGCGCGCGACCTTGGCGACCTGCCAGAGCGCCGCGCGGCGCGTCCGGCCGAAGGCGCCGAGCGCGCCGGCGTGCGCGAGCAGATCCAGCTCGCCGGGCCGCAGGCGGCAGCGGCGCGCCAGATCGTCGACGCCGCGAAACGGAGCCGCCGCCTGCTCGCGCGCGATCGCCTCCCCCGTGTCCTGGCGCAGCCCCTTCACGAACCGCATGCCCAGGCGCACGG
>JBDTXY010000476.1:0-2728 GCA_040005945.1 Acidobacteriota bacterium | reverse complement strand
CGATGCGCAGAATGCCGAGCAGCACGAGCGGCACGAGCGCCGAAACGGCCACGGCGTTGGGCCAGATGGCGCTCTGGATCATGCGCGCGGACAGCATCCAGGCCACGCCGCCGAAGAGCGACGCTCCGGCGCTCCGCGTCTGATCGCGCAGGAGAAGAAAGGCCGCGAATCCGGCGAGCCAGAAGTGGAAGAGCGAAAAGACGTCGGCGAGCCGATGAACGGGTGCCCCCGTCAGAAGGAGCGGCACGGTCGGGGGGTAGAAGAGCGGGGCTTCCTGGTGAAACAGGGGAGGCTGTCCGCAGTACTCGCCGTCCAGCCAGAAGGGCGACTGGCCCGCGAGCAAGGCCCGCTGCGTCGCCTGCCAGACCGGAAGATGCTCGTAGAAGAGATCCAGGTGAAAGAAACTTCTCGCGCCGGAGGCGACGGGCCAGAAGGCGAGCAGCGCCAGCAGGCCCAGCGCGGCCGCGCCGAACCCGGTCGAGCCAAAACCGGCCGGCAGGTCCCCGTCGGGGCCGTCGGTCACGCCGAACGACCCAGAACCCGCGGCAGTTCGGTAAGGCTGCGCACCCTCGGTTCCGCTTCGGGATGCCGGTCCTCGCGATCGAGCAGAACCGCTTCGAGACCCGCGGCCCGGGCGCCGTCGAAGTCGTCCCGCAGGGAATCCCCGATGTGGAGCGCCTCCGGCGCCTCGACGGCCATCCGCGCGCAGGTGCGCCGGAAGATCTCCGCGTCGGGTTTGCCCGTCTCCTCGATCGCGGAGACCGAGACGGTCCGGAAGAATCGCGCGAGGCCGCGCAGCGAGAGCAGGCGGGGCAGGTGGGAATCCCAGTTGGAGACGACCGCCAGCGCCATCCCGCGCGCCGCGAGGACTTCGAGCGTGGGAATCACGTCCGGATAGACGGCCCACGCCTCCGGATGCCGGAAGTGCTCGGCCACGCGCGCGAACGCATCGTCGGAGAGCGCGCCCCCGTCCAGGCGGCGCCGCACGCGCCCGAGAAAGTCGCGCCAGAACGCCGGCTCGCCGCTCACACCGCCGTAGCGGTCACCCGGTTTCTCCCGCTGGATTTCGATCCACGTCGCGTGCAGCGCGTCCCGCAGGCGCCCGGCGTCGAAGCGCGCTCCGTCATCCGCGAAGACGCGAGCGTACACCTCCTCGACCGGAGGATCGGGATACAGGAGCGTCGCGCCGGCGTCGAAGAAGACGGCCCGGATCAGCAGACGAGCGCGTTCTCCCGCATCACTCCGTCGAGAGCCCGGTTCAGGGCGTCCACGCAGCGGCGCGCGGACTCGAGAGCCTGCGCGCGAGCCTCCCGCGTGTCGGCGACGCGGCCGAGCGCCTCGCGCTCGACCTGCCGGTGCCACACGTCGGCCTGCTCGTGCACCGAGAAGAACTTCGTCGCGTCGCCTTCTTCGATCCCGTAGAAGGCCAAGAGACCTTCGCGCTTGGTCTTCGAGACTTCGGGAATCTGCGACTCATAGGCATAGAGGGCGGCGAGGCCCTCGGCGACCGAGCCGTCGTCGGTCGCGCGGCGGAAGGCGGCAATCGCGTCGGCGACCTCGGGGGTACGCGGGGACGCAGTCAGGTCGGCTTCGGACGCGCCGAGCGCGGCGGCGAATTTCCGCCAGAGCGCCGGATGATTCTCGGACCCGCGCTCCTCCTCGATCAGGTTCTCGAGCAGCTCCTGCCGCAGCGGGGCGTCGTCGCAGCCCGCGTGCACGCCCGACACGTACGTCGGGAACGCCGCCACGTGCGGGTAGTACGAGATCGCGTACTCGCGCAGCGTCTCGCGGGTGAGCTTGCCCTGCGACCAGAGTTGGTAGAACGGATGCTTCAGAAGATGCTTTTCGGCGATGAGGGCATCCAGGGCCGTCAGGAACTCGTCACGTGTCATTGTGCGCTCCTTCATCAATCGAAATCGAACTCAAGCCTAGCGCAAATCCGCCTCCCGGTGCCGCGTTTTCCGTGTCACGTGACGCGCGTCGCGTCCTCAGGGCATCACCTGCCCGGCGTCCGCCACGATCGCCTGTCCGGTGATCGACCGGGCGTCGTCGGACGCCAGAAAAGCGGCGAGGCCCGCGATCTCTTCCGGATCGAGCACGCGGTTCAACGGTGCCATTTTCGCGGCCGCCGCCCGGCCCTCGGCTTCGGAGCCGAACCGCCGGAAGCCTTCGCGGCCCATCTCGGTCTCGACCCATCCCGGGCAGATCGCATTCACGGTGATCTGACGGGGCGCAAGCTCCAGGGCCAGGGCGCGCGTCAGCCCGATCACGCCGGTTTTGGTGGCGCAGTACGCCGCGAAGCCGGCGACCCCGAAGCGGCCAAGGACGGAAGACATGTTGATCACCCGGCCGCCCTCCGACAGCACGGGCGCGGCCTGACGCGTCACCCGAAAAGTCGCGGTGAGGTTGGTCGCGACGATCGCATCCCAACGCGCGTCGTCGGAATCGGCGATCGGCGTGGCGCCGCCGAGCCCCGCGTTGTTGACCAGGATGTCGATCCGTCCGGTTTTCACCGAAGCCGCGGCGATCGCGGCCGCGACGGAGGCGCGGTCGGTCACGTCGCACACGACCGCCATCGCGTCCTGCCCCGCGCCGCGCATCTCTCCCGCCGTGCGTTCGGTCGCCTCGAGGCTGCGGGCGGCGAGCGCGACGCGCGCCCCTTCGGCGCCGAAGCGTCGCACGATCGCTTCGCCGATGCCGTACAGGCCCTCATCGGTCTCGATGCGCA
>JBDTXY010000475.1:0-2736 GCA_040005945.1 Acidobacteriota bacterium | reverse complement strand
GCGACGCCCCTCTTCCCGCCCGAGCGCCCGTTCGAGCTCCGCAGCGTGCCCCTGCAAAGCGTGGCCTGACTTTTCGAGCTCGGCGGCGCGCCTTCCCCGCTCCTCCGCGAGCGCCTCCAGATCGGCGGCCCGCTGCTCGAGCCGGGCGAAGTCTGAGTCGCGCGCCGCCCGCTGCCTCTCGAGGTTCGACGCCTCACGCGCCAGCTCCTCGGTGCGCACGCGCTCGGCCGCCACCTCTTCCGCTGCGCGCGCTGCGTCGTTCTTCGCCAGCCCCGCCAGGTACTTCTCGTGCCGCGTCACGGCGTTGTCCAGCATCAGCTCGAGGCGGACCTGGTCTTCGTCGAAAGGCCGCAGCGTCGCGGGGTCGGCGAGGAAAGTGTGGCCCTCCTCGAAAGCGTCGTACTGGATGTGCCACTGGCGCGCCCGCTCCCGTTCGAGGAACCGGCCTCGCCGGTCGGAGAAGACCTTCTGCCGGCCATGGCCCTGGCTTCGGATCGGGTAGTGCCGCAGGAGGAACTGGATCGGGAAGACGCGCCGGTCCGGCAGACCGACCTCGTGACCTCCCGACGGGATCAGGGAAACCGGTCCGCTCCCCTTCTTCCAGCACTTCAACTGGCTCCGGTCGAACTCGCCGGCGTCTTCCCAGTAACGGAAGTGACTGCGGGGATCCTGCCCCGCCCGGAAGTCGTCGTCGGTTGGCGGGAAGTTGAAGACGCGAAAATCGATGCAGTTGTAGCCGAGACGGTCCACCCATCGGATCGCGTCTCTCAAGGACATGTCCGGCCATGGGGGCTCGCGGAATTCGTCCGCGTCGTGGTGGAGAAACCAGTTGGCCGGCAGTTCCCGGGCGAGCTCCTCCTTGCGACGAAGAAGCGCGGTCCAATCGAAAGGGTGCGGCTCCTCTTTTTCGGAGGTCCGCCTGGGAAACTCCTCGATCGCGAGGAGGCCGCGGTCCAGCCACCGGCTCGCCTCGGACACGGTGTTGTCCGTCGAACGGTTGTCGATCAGGTAGACGTCTACTTTGTTGTCGACGAGGTGTCCGATGACGGACGAGATGACGTCCCCCTCGTTGTAGGCGGCGATGAGAGCGACGACGCGGAAATCCTCAGCCATGAGCCGGAACGGCCCCCGAAGCGCTGCCCATCATTCCCGGCCGCTCAGGAACGATCAGCGGAGTATCCTTCCGGGCCACGTGCCGGCCATAGTATCGCCAGGCGGAGTCCGGCGGCCTGCCCGCCGGACGGAAACCCGGGAGCGACCTTGACCGCCAGTTCGACCGTCGAAAAATCTCGCCCGGCTCGCGGCTGGTTCCTTCGCAGACCGATCCTCATATTGGTCGGCATCTGGATCGCCCTCGGGATCGCGAGGTTCCTCGCCGCCCTTCCCATCCGACAGCCACAGATCATGGACGACGAGCTGCGTTACTGGCGGATGGCGTTGTCCTTCTGGGAAACGGGGACTTTCCTCTATCACGGAAGGCCTTTCGACATCCCATCGATCCTCTATCCGATCCTTCTTTCGCCCCTGTTCGCGATTCGGGATCTCACACTCGTCTTCGATCTGGCGCGGCTCGTCAACGGTTTTCTGCTGTCCGCGGTCCTGTTCCCAACCTACGCTCTGGCTCGTGAGTTCACCGACTCCCGGACGGCACTCTTCCCTGCGGTGCTCGCCGGGCTCGTGCCCGGTGCGGTCTATTCGAGTCTCGTCATGGCCGAGAACCTGTATTACCCGCTCTTCTGTCTCTCTTTCTGGCTGGCATATCGCACCCTGATGCGTGCGAACTGGCGCGACGCCGCGCTGGCGAGCCTGGCGTTCTTCGCGACGTTTTTCACGAAACCCAACCTCGTGTTCCTGGCTGTCGCCTATGGCGCCGCCCTCGCTGTGACAATCCTGCAGCGGTTTCGCCGTCGCGCACGGGAACAAGGAGTCGGGCTTGGATTGCTACCGCGACTCGCTCCGTTCGCCGGGCTGGGCGCCGCAGCGGCGGTTCGGCTTGCCCTTCGAGGGGGCCTCCATCCGGGACAGAGCTGGAAGGGGGTTGTCGGCGGGGACGCCTACGCGTTGGTTTTTGATCCGGGCGGAGGAGTCCCGAGTCCGCTCCGGATCGCCGGTCTCGCGATTGGCCTGCTCCTTACTCTCTTCCTGAGCGTGGGTTTCGTTCCCGCCGGAAGGTTCCTCGGCGCGGCGACGCGGTTCAGGGCTCTGTCGGACCGGCTCCGCACGTACCTGATCTTCTGTTTCGCCCTGGGTCTGGTCTCCCTGGCTGCCGTGATCCAGTTGTCCGTGTTCGACTCCCAACCTCGGATGCAGGAGAGATACCTCTTCGTCCTGGCACCGATGGTCCTGGTTCTGCTCTCCGCCAATGGGAGTTCGCAGAGAGGGATTTCGTTCCTGACCACGGCTGCGCTGTGGTTGGTATTTACCATGGCGCTGGCGACCTGTTACCCGCGCATTCTGAATTGGAACCTACAGAGCGATTCTCCGAGCTTGACCGCGTTCTTTTATGTATCGCGCCGTGCCCCGGGAGTCGTTCCGTTGATCCTCTCAGCCGTCGTCGTGGGCGCCTTCGTACTCGCCTCGATGCTGAGCCGCCGCGTCTGGGCGGCATTCGGATCCCTCGGATTGCTGTTTGTTCTCCTGAATGCCGGTTGGTATGCGAACGTCTACGGCATCGACAAAGAGTTGCGCTTCTTCAAGAGATTCGCCCTTAACGTCGGGACTCGAGCCCGCCCCGGA
>JBDTXY010000474.1:0-2741 GCA_040005945.1 Acidobacteriota bacterium | reverse complement strand
CGCCTCGTGGCGCATCCTGCGCGTGGAGACCGGGACCGTGCGCGTGGCCGACGCCAAGGGTCAGCCGCCCTCGATCCCATTCTGGCTGGGCGAGGCGCCGGGGAGAACCCGGGAGCTCGCCGCCGAGATTGGAAGCCTGCGGGAGGCCTGCCGGCCGGCGGTCGATGGGACCTCCCCGATGCGGTCGCTGTGCGGGGATGCCCTGCCGGAGGGCGCGGCAGTTCAGATCACGGACTACGTGGAGGCCGGGCGGCGGGTCCTGGGCGACGTGCCGTCCCAGCGGCGCGTGATCCTCGAGCGCTTCTTCGACGAGAGCGGCGGGATGCAGCTGGTCGTCCACGCGCCGTTCGGCTCGCGCATCAATCGCGCCTGGGGACTAGCCCTGCGCAAACGCTTTTGCGTGGGCTTCGGCTTCGAGCTGCAGGCAGCGGCCAACGAGGAGGCCATCATCCTCTCGCTGGGCCAGCAGCACAGCTTCGCGCTGGAAGAGGTCTTCGACTACCTTCACCCCGGGACCGCGCGCGAGGTCCTCGTCCAGGCGCTTTTGGCCTCGCCGATGTTCGAGACCCGGTGGCGCTGGAACGCGCAGCGGTCGCTGTTGCTGGAACGGTCGCGGGGCGGCAAGAGAGTCCCGGCGAATCTCCTGCGGATGCGGGCCAACGATCTCCTGGCCGCCGCGTTCCCGCAGGTTCTGGCGTGTCCGGAGACGCTTCCGGACGGCCCGATCTCGGTTCCGATGGACCATCCGATCGTGCTTCAGACGATCAACGACTGCCTGACCGAGGCGATGGACGTGGAGGGTTTTCTGGAGGTCCTCCGCGGCCTGCGGGACGGATCGATCGAGCGCCGTGCCGTGGACACGGTGGAGCCCTCCGCGTTTGCGCGCGGCATCCTCTCGTCGCAGCCGTACACGTTCTTGGACGACGCCCCGCTGGAGGAGCGTCGCACGCAGGCGGTCCACTCCCGCCGCGTCCTGGACATCCGCACCGCCGACGAGCTGGGTGTGCTGGATCCGGATGCGATCGCGCGCGTCCGTCAGGAGGCCTGGCCGCAGCCCGCGGATGCCGAAGAAGTCCACGAGGCGCTCCTCTGGATGGGATACGTCACCGTGGAGGAGGCGCGGCCCTGGCAGCCGTGGTTGGAGTCGCTCGCGGCGTCCGGACGCGTCCTCTCGGAAAACGGCCGCTGGTTCGCGGCGGAGGCGCCGCGGGACGTCAAGTCGGTGCTCCGGGGTCGAATGGAAGTCCTGGGCCCCGTGGAGAGCGACGATCCCGTCCTTCTGGAGCTGGAAGCCGAAGGGATCGTGCTCCGGGCCCGGATCGCGGGAAAGGCCGCGTGGTGCGACCGCCGCCTGCTCTCCCGGATTCACCGCTACACGCTCGACCGCCTGCGCAAGGAGATCGAGCCCGTCACGGCCTCGCAATTTCTGCGGTTTCTGGCGTGCTGGCAGCACGCGGACCCCGAGCATCTGCTGGAAGGACCGCGCGGCGTAGCGCAGGTGGTGGCACAACTCGCAGCCTTCGAGATCCCGGCGGCGGCCTGGGAGGCGAGCGTCCTTCCCGCGCGCGTCCGCGGTTACCGCCGCGAGTGGCTGGACCAGTTGACCCTGTCGGGAGAGGTGGCCTGGGGGCGGCTCTGGGGCGCGGCTGTGAGCCCCATTCGCCGCACGCCGATCTGCCTGGTGCGCCGCGAAGACCTGGAGGACTGGACCTCGTTCGCGTCGCATTCCTCGGCGCGGGAACCCTCCGAGATCGCGACGGAGGTCCACCAGGCCCTGAGCCATCGGGGAGCGATGTTCTTCCAGGAGCTTTCGCGCGCGACGGGCCACGCGGGCCCGCGCGTCGAAGAGGCGCTGACCGAGTTGATCGCCCTGGGAAGAGTCACGTGCGACTCCTTCGCGGGGCTGCGATGGCTGATCGTTCCGGCATCCCGGCGCCGGGCATCGGGGCTGGCCGCCGGACGCTGGAGCGTTCTGGAGCGCAAGATGGGCTCGCCCGCCTCGCCCGAGTTCCTGGCTCGCCGCCTGCTGCAGCGAACCGGCGTCGTCTTTCGCAAGACCCTGGCCCGGGAGAGGCTGCCCGTGCCGTGGCGCGACATCGCGCGCGCCTTGCGCGGCCTGGAGGCTCGGGGAGACGTGCGGGGCGGCCGCTTCGTGGGCGGCTTCGACGGGGAGCAGTACGCGCTGCCGGAAGCCGTCACGCTGCTGCGGTCGGTGCGCCGCCGCGCCGCGGCCGCGGGCGATCCGCCTCCCGTGAGCGTTTCCGCCGCGGATCCGCTCAACTTCCAGGGGATTCTGACTCCCGACGAGCGAATCGCGTCGAGCACGCGAGCGCAGGTGCGCGTGGCCTAGCCGGCTCGCGCCTCGCGGCAGGGACGAGTGTTGCGCCCGCGGCTCTTCCTATACGATCCGCCCACAACAGTGAAGGAGAGCACGAGATGGTCCGGAAGACTCTGGCGGCGGTCGCCTTGCTCGCCGGAATGGCGGCGTCGCTCCTCGCCCAGGCTCAGACACAGAAGAACGACTCCCAGGCCGCGATGACTCCGTCCCAAGCGCTCGCGATTCTCAAGGAGGGCAACCAGCGGTTCGCCTCCGGGATTCGTGCGTCCCGCGACTTCGGCGCGCAGGTCCGGGCCACGGCTTCCGGGCAATACCCGTTCGCCGCGATCGTGAGCTGCATGGATTCGCGCGCGCCGGTGGAGATCCTCTTCGATCAGGGGATCGGCGATGTGTTCAGCCTGCG
>JBDTXY010000473.1:0-2742 GCA_040005945.1 Acidobacteriota bacterium | reverse complement strand
CGCCTGCTCTTCGTGGGAGGCCTCGACCGGTATCTGCCTCCGATCTTCGCGAAGACCCATCCCAAGTGGAAGACGCCGTGGTTCGCGATGACGTTCCAGGCGGCGTTCTCCGCGATCTTCATCGTCGCGGCCACGCAGGGCGACACGGTCAAGAACGCGTACTTGAAGCTCGTCAACGCCACGCTGATCGTCTACTTCCTGCCCTACCTCTACATGTTCGCTTCGGCAATCCGGCTGCGGGCCGAGATCGCGCGGCAGCCGGGCGCGATTCCGGTCCCCGGCGGACAAGGCGGGAGCTATTTTTGGAACGGCCTCGGATTCCTGACGACCGCGGTCGCGATCGTCTTGGCGTTGATTCCCCCGTCCGATTCCCCGGACAAGGTCGCCTTCTTCGTGCAGGTCTTCGTCGGTTCGTTCGGATTCCTCGCGGCCGGCCTGGTTCTGTACGCGTTAGCCGAGCGCCGCCGCCGCCGCACGGACACCGCGGCCCCCTGACCGGGCGATAGAATCCGGGCTCTGACTCTCAGCGGCCCGCTTCGCGGGCCAAACCGACGAGAGAGGGGAAGTCGCATGTGGGTCTTCTCCCGAAACGATCTGATGTGACCCTCTCCGCCGGAACCCGGCTGGGTCCCTACGAGATTCTCGCGCCCCTGGGCGCGGGCGGGATGGGTGAGGTGTACCGGGCGAAGGACACGCGGCTCGGCCGCGATGTCGCGATCAAGGGGCTGCCGGACTCGCTCGCGCACGACGCCGACGCGCTGGCGCGTTTCGAGCGCGAGGCGCAGTTGCTCGCGGCGCTCGACCATCCGCACATCGCCGGCATTCACGGGCTCGAAGAGAGCGGCGGCAGCCGGTATCTCGTGCTCGAGTTGGTGGAGGGATCGACGCTGGCCGATCGCCTCAGCGCCGGGCCGCTTTCGGTCGAGGAGTCGCTCCGCTTGGGGGCCCAGATCGCCGACGCCCTCGACGCCGCGCATGCCAAGGGGATCGTGCATCGCGATCTGAAGCCCGGCAACATTCAGATCACTCCCGACGGCCGCGTCAAGGTGCTCGACTTTGGCCTCGCCAAGAGCGTGGCCGTCGACACTTCCGCGGCATCGTGCTCGCCCACCGTCGCGGCCACGCAGCAGGGCACCGTCCTCGGCACTCCCGCGTACATGAGCCCCGAGCAGGCCCGCGGGAGACCCGCGGACAAGCGGTCGGACATCTGGTCCTTCGGCTGCGTTCTCTACGAGATGCTGGCGGGCCGCCGCGCGTTCCCGGGCGAGACCGCCTCGGACTCGCTCGCCGCCGTTCTCGGAAAGCAGCCGGACTGGCATCGCATGCCCCGCTCCACGCCCGAGTCCGTGCGCCATCTGCTCGCCCGCTGCCTCGAGAAGGATGTCGAGCGACGCCCCCGGGACATCGGCGACGCTCGCATCGAGATCGAGAATGCGCTCGCCGCCCTCTCCGGACACGGCTCTCGCTCGCGCGCCCTCGTGGCGGTCGTAACGGCTATCGCCGTAGCCGCCATCGGCATCCTCGTGTGGAGAGAGCGCGAACGCTCTCCCGTCCGCGCCGCGACGGCGCTCTCCCAGATCACGATCGCCGAAGGGATCGAGGAGTTCCCCGCGCTCTCACCCGACGGCGCGATTCTCGTTTTCTCCGCCGAGGTCGGAGCCGTGCGGAAGCTGTTCCTGCGCAAGCTCGCCGACGGCGCCGAGAAGCGGCTGACCGACGGCGATTCCGACGACATCCTCCCCTCCTGGTCTCCGGACGGAAAGATGATCCTCTTCGTCCGCGCGCGCCAGACCGGAAAGAAGCTCGAGCCGGGCGACGTCTTCGGCCAGTACGACGGCGGGGACGTGTGGAAGATCGACGTCGCGACGGCCAGCGCCAGCAGGCTCGTTGAGGACGCCTGCAATCCGGTTTTCTCGCCCGAGGGCGGCCGGATCGCGGTCGACGCCGCGTTCGGCGCGCCGCGCAGGATCTGGATCACCGACGCCTCCGGCCTCAACCCGCAGCAGGCGTCCACCGATACGTCCGAGGCGGTCGCCCATCTGCGGCCGCGCTGGTCGCCGGACGGCAAGCGCATCGTTTTCCAGAACATGGAGCGCACCAAGATCGACGTTCGCGTGCTGGATCTGGCGTCCAAGCAGCTGACATGGGTCACGAAGGATCTGTTCCAGAACCTCCAGCCCGTCTGGGCGCCGTCGGGGCGCGTCATCTATTTCACGTCGAACCGGACGGGCGGCTACAACCTTTGGAGCGCCGCGGTCTCGGCGGAGGGCAAGATCGCCGGCCAACCCCTGCAGCTGACGGCAGGGGCCGGGCAAGACGTCGAAGCGGCGGTGTCCCGCGACGGGAAGCGTCTCGCCTTCGCGATCCTCAAGCAGAACGCCGATCTCTGGAAGCTGCCGGTCGATCCGGCGAGCGGAAAAACCACGGGCCCACCCCAGGAGGTCGTCTCAACGACTCGGGAGGACAGCCGCGGAGCGTGGTCGCCCGACGGGCAGATGATCGCGTTCAATTCCGACCGCGCCGGAGACACCAATCTCTGGCTCTACTCCCTGCGCGACGGCGCGACGCGGCAGCTCACGAAGGGGCCCGGCGGCGACTACCAGGCGGCATGGGCTCCGGACGGCAGGACGATCGCCTTCTTCTCCTCACGCGCGGGCAACGCCGAAATCTGGACTGTTGACGTCGCCTCCGGGACGATCACGCAACTGACGAAGACGCCCTCGATCGACATCAACCCCTTCT
>JBDTXY010000472.1:0-2758 GCA_040005945.1 Acidobacteriota bacterium | reverse complement strand
CGGGCTTGACGTCGACCAGGGAGCCCGGCAGGAACGCCTTGACGCCGATGTCGACGGCGAGGCCGCCCTTGATGCGGTCGATCACGCGGCCGCGGACGGTGGAACCCGAGCGGAACGACTTTTCCACCTCGTCCCAGACCTTCATCTTCTCGGCTTTGTCCTTGGAGAGGACGACGTAGCCGTTCTGGTCCTCGGTCCGCTCGAGCAGCACGTCGACCGGATCGCCCTGCTTGATCGTGACCTGGCCCGAAAAGTCGGTGAACTCGGAGAGCGAAATGATGCCCTCCGACTTGTAACCGATGTCCACGATCACCTCGGAGGGGGTGATCGCCAGAACTCGGCCTCGGATGATCTGCCCTTCCTGCAGGTTCTTGAACGAATTCTCGTACTGAGCCAGCAGGTGTTCGTACTCCTGAGGCGTGAGCTCCTGTTCGGTTTCCATCGGTTCGGTTTCCCGACCTCCTTTACGTTTTTCAGCCGCCATCGGAAAAGGGATCCCCCCTCATAAGTCGCTGAGTATCAACATGTAATCCTATGTTGGCGCGGAAAGGGAGTCAAATGCCTTTGCGGACCCGGGCCTCGATTTCCTCGACGACCTCCTCGACCGGGCGTCCGCTGGAGTCCACCAGGACGTACCTCTGGTCGTAGGTCAGGGGCGAATCCGCCCGGGACGCGTCGTCCCGGTCCCGCTTTTCCATCTCCCGGAGGACCTTCTCGTACGCCTCGGGTGTGCCCCGCCCGGCGAGCTCCTCGGTGCGCCTGCGGGCCCGGACGGCGCCATCCGCGGTCAAGAAGAACTTGTGGGGCGTCTCCGGGAACACGTGCGTTCCGATGTCCCGCCCCTCCATGACCCCGCCCTGCCGGCGGCCCAGCCGCTGCTGCTCTCGCACCAGGATCCGGCGCACCGAGGGGATCGACGAGACCGCCGAGGCGTAGAGCGAGATTTCCGGCTTGCGGATCTGTTCGGACACGTCCCGGCCGTCGAGGATGACCCGGTTGCCTTCGGGCGATGTCGCCAGGTCGAGCTGGATCGATTCGGCGATGGCCGCGACCGCGTCGGGATCCTGGATCGGAAGTGAAACGCCCCGCTCCTGCGCCGCCAAGCCGACGGCCCTGTACATGGCGCCTGTGTCGATGTACGGCACGTTCAGCCGCGATGCCAGGGCGCGGGCCACCGTGGACTTGCCGGCGCCGGAGGGCCCGTCAATGGCCACGATCAGCGGTGCGGTCAGCGGCGAGCCCCCAGCTTTTGCAGCGCCGCGACCTCGGAGGCCGAGAGCCGCCGGTACGCCCCGGAAGGCAGGTCGGGGTCGCGGACCGGGCCGATGGCGACGCGCTTCAACTTGCTCACGGGATGCCCGACGGACTCGAACATCCGGCGGATCTGCCGCGTCCGGCCCTCCCGCAAAGTCACGCGCAACCACGTGTTGCCCTCTTCCCCGCCCTGCCGCGGGGTGGCCGACATCCTCTGGATCTGGCAGGGCTTCGTGCGGCCCTCTTCCAGCCGCACACCGGCTCTCAATTTCTGAAGACGCGCCTCTGTGGGCTCGCCGGCCACCTTGACCAGGTACTCCTTGGGGCAGCCCGTCGAGGGATGGGTGACCAAACGCGCCAGGTCGCCATCGTCGGTCAGGAGGAGCAGGCCCTCGGTCTGGACGTCCAGCCGGCCCACCGGCTTGACGCCGCGGCGCAGCTTCCCGGGGATCAGATCCAGGACCGTGTCGCGCCCGCCCGGGTCCGTGACGGTCGTGACGAATCCCTTGGGCTTGTTCAGCAGAATGTAGGTGCGGGGCCCCGACGTCGGACGCACGCGCTTCTCGTCGAGCTTGATGGAGTCTTTCTCGGGGTCGGCGCGGTCCCCCAGGGCGGCGACCTGCCCGTTCACGCGAACGCGGCCCTCCCGGATCCACTCCTCCGCGGCGCGTCGCGAAGCCAGTCCCGCGGCCGCGATGATCTTCTGGATCCGGAGCAACGCCAGGGTCATTCCTCCCCGTCGAGGGCGTCGTCCTGCGCGTCGGTCTCCAAGTCCCGGTGGATCGCCGGAGGCTCGTCCGTCGGCGCCGCGATCTCCCGGGCTTCGACTGTCGCCGCCAGATCCGCGTCGAGATCTTCGGGGCGCGGGAGCTCGTCGAGCTCGTTCAAGCCGAAGCGGATCAGGAAGTCCTGGGTCGTGCGGTAGAGAAACGGAGTCCCGACGACCGGCTTCTTGCCGGCGGTCGTGATGAGTTTGCGCTCGAACAGCGTCTTCAACACGCTGGAGGAGTTGACCCCGCGAATCTCCTGGATCTCCGGCAGCGTGATGGGCTGCCGGTAGGCGATGATCGCGAGCGTCTCCAGGGCCGCTAAGGAGAGGCGGCTGCGCTCGGTGACCTCATGGAACTTGCGCAGGAGCGCGTCGAACTCGGGCCGCGTGACGAAGCGCCACCCGCCGGCCACCTTCTCGACCCGGATCCCCCGCTCGGCAGCGTCGGCGCGGTTGGCCAGCATTTCGAGCGCTTCGGCCACGGCCTTGCCCGTGGCCTCCAGGAGCTCCGCCAGGTCCTTCTCGCGAACGGGCCGGGGCGAGGAGAACAACAGGGCCTCGACGGCGGGCAGGATCTTCTCCCCCGAGGTCTCCTTGCGGACCGACTCGGCCGCTTCCGTCGCGCCCGCGATCTCGATTTCGCTCATCGGCTCACTCCGCGTAATTATCGCGTATCTCTTCGGCCGAGTACGGGACGTCGGTGCGGGTGGCGTGAATCTCGGCGAACGGCCGGGC
>JBDTXY010000471.1:0-2763 GCA_040005945.1 Acidobacteriota bacterium | reverse complement strand
ACCAGCGCCGAGACGAAGGAGGAATCCTTGGTCGGCGCGATCTCGATCTCGACGCCCTTGGCGCGCAGGTCCTTGACCAGGTCCGGATAGTTGGCGGCGTAGGTCTTGAACTGCGGCTCCCGCTTCCCGGCCGCGGGCGCATAGGTTCCCCGGAGCTCCTCGCCGCGGATCGTGACCTTCTGGACGTGTCCCTGACCGACCTGGTCCAGGAACTGCGAGAAGCTGACCTCCTCGACGGCCGTGGCCCCGGTCTTGAAGACGTTCCAGGCGAGGATGATCAGCACCAGAATGACCATCCAGAGCAGCAGATTCTTGATCGTCGCGTTCAACGGATTGACTCCTTCCCGGGGCGGTCCCGAACTCCCAGCATAACGGACGCCGGCCCGTTTTTATTGCTCCGGGAGCACCTCGAGAATGTCCGGCAAGTGGGCATGCAGGCCCTCGTATTCCATCCCGTATCCCGCGAAGACCCCGCCGCGCTCGGCCGGAAAGAGGCAGAAGTCCACGGAGACGGCGGTCTTACGGTCCAGCGGCTTGTCCACGATGGCCGCCAGCGACAGGGACGCGGCCCCGTCGTCGCGCAATTGATCCATCAAATAGGTCTCGATGACGCCCGTGTGCACGACGTCTTTGAGCAGCAGCACGTGCTTGTCGCGCACCGTGAAGCCGGTGTTGAAGTCGATCTGGAGCACGTCGTGCGCCCCTTCCACGCGTCGAACGTGGAGGTACTGGCAGGAAAAGGCGCCCTTCATCTTTCGCGTCAGATCCGCCATGAAGAACGCCGACCCCTTGAGAATCGACACGACCATGGCCGAGCGTCCGCGCAGCTCGCGGTCGATCTCCGACGCGATGGCCTCCACCCGTTCGGCGATCTGGTGCGCGTCATGGCGCAGCTCGAGTTTCACAGGCGTTGTTCTCCGGCCACCGACGGGGTCGCGAACGTGGCGTCCGAATCGTACACCGTCGGGCCCCGCCCCGTCGCGCGAGGGCGGATCCAAAGCACGGACCCGCGCCGCTCGAAGCGAATCCGGCGGCCGGCCTCGAAGCGAAAGTCGGCGCCGGACGCGAGCAGCGCGCGGATCTGCTCGCGCTCGCGCCCGGTCATCGGAGCCCGGCCGGGACGCGCGAACGGGGCGGCCAGCCGCTCGAGCGCGAGGCGCTGGAGCTCCGGGGGGCAGCGGGCCAGGCACACTGCGTCGGCGGCCGTGCCGTCCGGTCCCCGGCGAACGCCGGGGGCGATGCGGCCGGTGTATTCCTGATCCAGCCGCGTCCGCTCCTGCGCGAGGAGAACGACCTCGTGCGCGATCTCGGACACGGCGTGCTCCCCGGCGGCCGCGAGCTCGCGGCGGATGCGGTTGCGCGGCAGGGCGAGATTGCCGTTGGTCGCGTCCCGGCGGAAACCCACCGCCCGCTGGCTCAGGAACCCCAGGATTTCCTTCCGGCTGACCGAGAGGAGCGGGCGCACGACGCCGTCGTCCCGGCGTTCGCGGGGACCCGCCAGGCGCGCGAGCCCTCCGCGCCGGCTGCGGGCCAGCAGGAGCGACTCAACCGCGTCGTCCCGCTGGTGCGCCGTCGCGATGCGGGAGGCACCGATTTCCCGGGCCATGTCCGCCAGCTCCGCGTAGCGGACGTGCCGCGCCGCGGCCTCCGGCGAAAGGCGCAGCTCCGAGGCCGCGCGGCGGGCGTCGCGCCGCCGAACGAGAAACGGCAGGGCGAGGCGCCGCGCATAGTCGGCCACGAACGCGACGTCCTGGTCGGCCTCTTTCCCGCGCCACCCATGGTCAACGTGGCCGACCGACAGCCGCCATCCGGTCGCGCCGCGGATCTCCACGGCCCCCATCAGGAGGGCCATGGAGTCGGCTCCCCCGGAGACGGCCAGCAGCAGAGAGCCTCCCGCGGGAATCAGGTCGGTCGCGGCGGCCCGGTGCAGGGAGTCGAGCACGGCGTCCATGGACCCATGGTACGCCGGAGTCTCCTCGGCCGCCCGAGGCGGCGGCGCGGTGACGGGACTTCGGTCGGCCGAGGCTCGCGTGAGGGGCGGCGAACTACGGACTGCCGCGCAGCAGGAGCCGCGCGACGCCGAACAGCCCGGCCGCGAGAATCAGGAGCCCCCAGATCGAGAGGGTCGGGATGCTGGACCCTCCGCTCTCAGTGACCACCGTCGAGGAGTCGTTGGATCCGTTCGGATCCGGCTCGACGCCCGTCACCGACGCGCTGTTCACGAGGGGGCCCGGGACTTCGAGGCGGACCACGATCGTGATCGTGGCCGAAGCGGCGGGGGCGAGGGTGCCCAGATCGCACGTGACCGTGGTGGTTCCGCTGCAGGTCCCTTGCGACGGGGTCGCGCTCACGAACGTCACCCCGGCCGGGAGGGGATCGGTCACCTGGACTCCGGTCGCGACCGCGGGACCCAGGTTCTGCACCGTCAGCGTGTAGGTGATGTCTCCGCCGGGAACCGGGTTGTCGGGAGACGCCGTCTTGACGATGGACAGGTCCGCGAAGCCGCCGGGAGTCGGCGTCGGAGTGGGCGTTCCGGCCGTAGGCGTGACGGTCGGTGTCGGTGTGGCCGTGCGGGTCCCAGTCGGCGTGACCGCCGGGGTCTGAGTCGGTGTCGCGGCGGGGGTCGGAGTGAGCGTCGGGGTGCTCGTCGGCGTGGGCGTGCCGGTAGGGGTACGGCTGGGCGTGTTGGTCGGTGTGTTAGTCGGCGTGTTAGTCGGAGTGAGCGTCGGCGTGTTAGTCGGCGTGTTGGTCGGCGTGTTGGTC
>JBDTXY010000470.1:0-2770 GCA_040005945.1 Acidobacteriota bacterium | reverse complement strand
ATTGACGAGCGGGCGAAGCGTCTGCGTTTCGAAGGAGCCGTACGGCCGCGGCGCGGCAAACGGCGCCGCGGCCGGATTCCGCGCGGGCTCCGACCGCGGCGGCGGCAACACGGGGTATGCGCCGGCATCCGCGTTTTCCGCCACTTCCGAAACGGCCGGAGCGGATGTTGGAAGAAGGCGCAGATTCACGCCCTTGGCCGTCAGCTCCAGAAAAAACAGCGCCTCGCCGTCGGGAGTCGGAGCGGGCGAGAAGGCGCCTCCCGTCACTCGCGTGCGCTGCTGCGCGCGGCCGTCGGACGCGTCGACCGCAAAGAAATTCCAGATCCCCGCGGCCTCCGCCGTGACGAAGATCTGCTTCGCGTCGGAGCTCCAGGCCGGCGGGGATACGGGGTCTCCCCGGAAACCCAGGTCCGCTACCGCGCCGCCTTCTGCGGGCAGCGTAACCAACCGCCACCGTCCCTCGCGGTGCAGAAGCGCGGCGATGCGCTGGCCGTCGGGAGAAATGCGCGGATGACTCCACACCGGCCACGCGTCGCCGCTGGCGATCGGGGCGGGAAGCTCCGCGACGGCGCCCGTGGACAGATCGACCCGCACCAGCGCGCTGACCCCGAATCCTCCCCGCACCCCCACGGCAAACCGGCCGTCCGGCGACGGATCGGCCTCGAGCACATCCCGCCCGCGGGTGATCCGCCGCACGTTTCCCCGCGCGAGGTCCCACAGGGACAGATCCCAGTGCAGAACGCCCTCCCCGTCCGGAGCGCGCCGGGAGAAGAGCACGCTCCGGCCATCCGGCATCCAGCGCGGGTTCGCGGCCGAGAACCCGTCGGCGCGGGGCAGCGTCCAACGCGGGGCCCGCGGGAGCGGGACCTCGGGTGTGTCGGCGATCTCGCCCGGCTCGGCGGTGAGCTTCTCGTCGCGCCGCCGCCGGGCGTCGCTTGCCTTGCGCTCGGCGTCGGTCTCGGCGATCTCCCACACCGCCAGAAAGCTGTCGCCCGGCGACGGGTCCCGCCGCACGATCAGCCGCGATCCATCCGGAGAGACTTGCGGGGAGCTCGTGCCGCCGCGCAAGCGCTGCCACAGCTCTCCCTCGCGCAGGCCCCCTTCCCGCAGCCGCTTCTCTTCCGCCAACGAGCGCGCGGTGACCTCCGCCTTAAACCGGTCGTAGAGATCGTGGGGAGACTCTCCGAAGATGCCGCGAAAGGCCGCCGCGAAGCCGCCCCCCCGGCGCGACGCCATCCGTTTCCAGAGGTTTCGCAGGCTCTCATTTCCCCCGCGTTGCGCCAGCCATTCGAGGTACGCCGATCCGGCGAGATAGGCCATCGAGCCGCCCAGCCATCCTCCGCGCCGGCTCAGATCGGCGTAGGACGGCAGCTTGCCTTCGATCGCGAGCTGGCGCAGAACCATCGCGCGAAAGCCGGAGCTCGGCCGCCCCGATCCGGTCAAGGCCCCTTCCGCGAGCGTCGCGTAGCCCTCGGCGACCCAGCGCGGCGATCCCAGCGCAACGGGTCCAAACGGCGCCGGCGAGAGCCGCGCCAGGACTCCGAGCGAGCCGTTGCGGGGCCGGCTCAAGTGAACGATGTGCGCCAACTCGTGCGTGGTCAAAAGCGCCGCCCAGTCGGAATAGTCGCCCAGCCCCGCCTCGGTCCCCGGCGGCGAGGTCCAAAGGACGATCTCGGGACGATCCAGGTACGGAACTGCCAATCCGTTGGCGTCCGCGTCGGGGTCGCAGACGATCACCTCCACCGGGCGCGAAGGCGCATATCCCACCAGATCGGTCACGCCGGCGAAGATGCTCTCGATCGAGCCCGCCACATGGGACGCCCAGGGCTCGAACCCCACGGGATAGTGGATGCGGAAGTGCTGGGTGGCGATGGTCCGCCAATCGGCCGACGGACGCTGCGCCGCCGCGCGGGACGCAACGGCGAAGACGAGCAGCGTCAGTAACCCGCGGCGCATCCGGGAAAGGCTATCAGGGGCGGCCGCGGAACCTTCGCCGCGCTCCGTCGTCTCCGGGAACGTAACGGAGGAATCATGAAACCTTCGGCGCTCCGGATCCCCTTGCTCGCCCTTCTGGTGCTCCTTCCCACCGCCTCGCGACTGGCCGCCAGCGGCGACCCGCCAGCGACCCGGAAGAAGACGGTCGATAAGAACGTCGTGATCGACAAGGATCGCGTCATGGTCTGGAACGACGACGACGATCCCGAGATCGTGGCCGACCTGCCGGACTTCGACGACTCCGACTTCCCCACGGTCCACTTTCTTGGACACGCCGGCGGAGGCTACCTGGGCGTGAGTTCCGTCGGGATGACGCCGGAGCTTCGCCGGCATTTCGGCGCGCCCGAGCACGCCGGCGTCTTCGTCGGCACGGTGGAGTCCGACAGCCCGGCCGCCAAGGCGGGGCTGCAGGTGGGCGACATCATCACGGCCGTCGATGGAGACCAGATCGCGTCCAGCCGGGAGCTGTCCCGATCCGTGCGGCGCCACAAGGACGGCGACAAGGTCAAGGTCGACGTGCTGCGAGAGCGCTCGGCGAAGAGCCTGAGCGTCACGCTCGTCGCGCGAAAAGATCGGGAGATCCGGATCGGAGACTTCGGACACGGGCCGCGGGGGTTTCGATGGAGAGACTGGGCTGACGACGGCCCCGCCGTGGCGCCTCTCCCGCCGGTGCCGCCGGTGGCTCCCGTGCCTCCGGTCCCGCCCGACGCCTCGCGCGGGAGCGGCTTGCGAGAGCGCCTGGACAGCCTCGAGCGGCGCCTCAGGGAGATCGAGA
>JBDTXY010000469.1:0-2770 GCA_040005945.1 Acidobacteriota bacterium | reverse complement strand
CGAGCTCGAGACGCTCCAAGAGGAGCGGATGGTCTACAAGTGCTACGCCGGCACGATCTCGGGCGTCCTGAATCCCGAGGGCACGATCTCGCTCTGCGAGGTGCAGTGGGAGATCGGCAACATCCGGGACTTCGACTACTCGTTCAAGAAGGCGTGGTTCTCCGAGAAGGCCGTGGACATGCGGCGCCGCATCGCGAACCGCGAGTGCTGGTGCACGCACTCCTGCTTCATGACGTCCTCGCTGCCGTTCTCGGTCAAGGGAGCGGCGCACCTGGCGAAAACGGCGCTGCTGCCGGCGGCGCAGGGAGGTGGAGCATGAATCCGATTCTCGTCCCGATTCTGAGCCTGTTCCTGATGTCCCCGGCCCCCCCAATGCCGACGCTCAAGCAGCAGCTCACCGGCACCTGGCGACTCGTCTCGTACGAGAGCAGCGACACGGATGGGCGAACCTGGTTCAAGCGGTTCGGCGATGGGCCCAAGGGCTACATCATGTACGACGCGACCGGGCACATGATGGTGGAATTCGAAAAGCTGCCGCCGCCGCCCAAGTTCTCTTCGGGCGACGACTGGACTCCGACCGCGGACGAGGCGCGCGCGGCGTACCTCGGATACGTCGCGTACTTCGGCACGTATACCGTGGACGAGACCGCGCGCGCGGTCACGCATCATGTCGAGGGCAGCCTCGGCCCCTCGTATTTCGGCACCGACCAGCTTCGCCCCGCGACTCTCGAGGGCGATCGGCTCACCCTCTCGGACGGGAAGAAGTTCCGCGTCGTCTGGGAACGGGTCAAGTAGGCCGCCGCCAGGCGGCCGCGGGCCGGCCGCTACGGCATCGGCTTGAGGTTCACCTCGCGCGCGTAGTCCGAGCCCACCAACGTGCGCCACTCGAGCCGCGGGGCGGACATCTCCCGCTGCTTGTCCTGTTCCTTGGTCTTCCAGTGCTGCGCCTGGATCGCCTTGTTCTTCTCGTCGTCGCCGGCATTGAAATCCAGAGCCTTGCCGTAGCTCGAGTGGAGCGTGGCGATCGCGACGTCCCAGTCATGGGCGTCATGCGGCTGTTTGACGAATATCTTGGAGTCGAGGATGAGCCCCTGCTTCTTGGCCTCTCCGGTGGTGGCGATGTAGTGCGTGCGGAGGAACTTCATGTAGTCGTCGAAGTGTCCGGGGGTGGTCCGGTAGTAGGTGACCTGCCAGACGGGGCCCTCCGTCCAATGCTCCTGCGCCAGGGCCGCTCCGGCGAGGAATAGAGACACGGCGGCCGCCAGGATGAGGGATTTCTTCATTCGGGGGTTCCTCCTTGTGGGTACTTCTGTCACGGCCGCCCCGGCTGGTCAAGGCTCCGTTGCCTTATCATTCCCCGCATGAGCGACGAAAAGGACCCCCTGGTCCCCGCGGCGATCGCCGCCGGCCGGCGGCGGTGGGCCGAGAAGGCGGGCAAGGCCTTCGACAAGGTGACTCCCTGGAAGGCGGACTGGACCACGGTCTCGGGAGCGCCGGTCGATCCGCTGGCCGGGCCCGACTCGATTTCCGGATTTGACTTCGAGCGGGACCTGGGCTGGCCGGGAGAGTACCCGTACACCCGCGGCGTGCAGCCGACCGGCTACCGGGGCAAGCTATGGACGATGCGGCAGTTCGCGGGCTACGGCACCGCGAAACAGACCAACCAGCGATTCCACTACCTCCTGGAGCACGGGCAGACGGGGCTGTCGACCGCATTTCACCTGCCGACGCTCTACGGCTACGATTCGGATCACCACATGGCCCGCGGCGAAGTCGGCAAGTGCGGCGTCGCGATCGACTCGTTGCGCGACATGGAGGTGCTCTTCGACGGCATCGACCTGGGGCGCGTGACGACGTCGATGACGATCAACTCCACGGCGCCGATCGCGCTGGCGATGTACCTCGCCGTGGCCGAGAAGCACGGGACGCCCTGGGACAAGGTCGGCGGCACGCTCCAGAACGACATCCTCAAGGAGTACATCGCCCAGAAGGAGTACATCTTCCCGCCGCGGCCCTCGATGCGGTTGGTGACCGATCAGTTCTCCTTCTGTGCCAAGCACGTTCCGAAATGGAACACGATCTCGATCTCCGGGTACCACATCCGCGAAGCCGGCTCGACGGCGCTCCAGGAGCTCGCCTTCACGCTGCGCGACGGTGTCGAGTACGTGAAGTACGGCATCGACGCGGGGATGTCCGTGGACGAGTTCGCGCCGCGGCTGTCCTTCTTCTTCAACTCGCACAACGACTTCTTCGAGGAGATCGCCAAGTTCCGAGCGGCCCGGCGCATCTGGGCCAAGACGATGCGCGAGCGGTTCGGCGCCAAGGACCCGCGCTCCTGGATGTGCCGCTTTCACACGCAGACGGCGGGATGCTCGCTGACCGCGCAGCAGCCCTACAACAACGTCGTGCGCACGGCGATCCAGGCGCTCGCCGGGGTCCTGGGCGGCACGAACTCGCTCCATACCAATTCGCTGGACGAGACGCTGGCGCTGCCGACGGACTTCGCCGTCAAGCTGGCGCTGCGGACGCAGCAGGTGATCGCGCACGAGTCGGGAGTCGCCAACACGATCGATCCTTTGGCCGGGTCCTACTTCGTGGAAGAGCTGACCAGCCAGATGGAGCGCGGCTGCGTCGACTACTTCCGGCGCATCGACGAGCTCGGCGGGATGGTGGAGGCGATCGAGGCGGGATTTCCCCAACGGGAGATCATGGACGCCGCCTACGCGTACCAGCGCGCGGTCGACGCGAAAGAGAAGATCGTCGTCGGCGT
>JBDTXY010000468.1:0-2771 GCA_040005945.1 Acidobacteriota bacterium | reverse complement strand
GTCGAGGCCGTCGTTCTCGGCATCGCTCAGGACGGCGGCGTTCCTCACCTCGGCTGCCGGCAGCCGCTCTGCGTCGAGGCGCGCCGTGTCCCTTCGAAGCGCCGGCTCGTTGCCTCGCTCGGCCTGATCGACCACGCGGCGGGCCAGCGGTTCCTGATCGACGCGACGCCGGACGTGGAAGAGCAGGTTGCGCGCCTCGGCGGTCTCCCCGACGCGATCCTCCTGACCCACGCGCACATCGGTCACTATCTGGGGCTTGCGCAGCTCGGCCGCGAGGTCGCGAACACCCGCGCGATGCCGGTCTATTGCACTCCGCGAATGGCTGCCTTCCTGCGGGCCAACGCGCCCTGGAGCCGGCTCGTCCAGCGCGTGCACATCGAGATCCGTGAGGTCGTCCCCGGCGCGAGTGTGGCGCTCACGGCGGACCTGCGGGCCACGCCGATCCGGGTGCCGCATCGAGACGAGGACTCGGACACGGTCGGATACCTCGTCTCCGGTCCCCGCCGAAGGGTGCTCTGGATGCCGGACATCGACAAGTGGGAGCGGTGGGATCGGCGGCTCGCGGACTTTGCCGCGGACCCGGATCTGACCGCGTTCCTGGACGGCACGTTTCGCGACGCCGTCGAGATCCCCGGTCGCTCGATCGCCGAGATCCCCCACCCACTCGTCATGGAGACGGTGGCGCTTCTCGCCAGCCCGGCTCCCCGCGCCCGGATCTCTTCGTGCACCTGAACCACACTGACCGCCTCCTCTGGGACCGCGGCGCCACAGCGGGCGCTCGAAAGCAGAGGCTTCGCCGTCGCGAAGGAGAGGTCGAGGCATCCCCTCTGACAGGCGCTCCGCGGAGGAGCCGGGCGCGTGGATCGACGTCCGGCAAACTTTCTGAAGGGTTAGGATCCGGCCATGCCCGCAGATCCCCCGAAAGCGCCGCCCGGACCGGTCCTCCCCTGGCGCGGAACGGCCCGGCATCCCGCCGCGGTGCCCGAGGGGTACTGGCGCAAGGTCGTTTGGCGCGGCTTGAGGCTTCGTTGCCCGGTCTGCGGGCGGGGCCGGCTGTTTCGGAGCTATTTCGTCATGAACGACCGGTGCGCGTGCTGCGGCGTCGGCTTCGCCCGAGAGCACGGCCAGTGGGTCGGCTCGCTCGACATCAACACGCTCCTGACGGCGGTCGTCGTGATGGCCGGCGTCGGGTTCGGTCCGCTCTGGCCGCTTCGGACCAGCCTCATCGTGTGGTGCACCGCCGCCGTGGTGTTCCCGATCGTGTCGTTCCGGTTCGTGCGCGGGCTCTGGACGGCGATCGTCCACCTGACCGGGGGTGTCTACTAGACACGGAGAGCGCTGCCGCAGCCGGAGCGGGGAACACGAAATGACGCTGCGGGCACTGCCGGAAATCCTCTGGCGCGGGTATTGCTGAGATGCCGCCGAAGGAGGGTGATCCATGGGCATTCTCGGGTGGATCATTTTCGGCCTGATCGTCGGGGCTCTGGCCAAGCTCGTCATGCCGGGAAAAGATCCCGGCGGTTACGTGGTGACGATCCTGCTCGGTATCGTCGGCGCTCTTCTGGGCGGCTTTCTGGGTCGAGCTCTCGGGATGTACCGCGAGGGAGAGCCCGCAGGGTTCGTCGGAGCGCTCATCGGAGCGATCGTGGTGCTGGCGATTTATCGGATGGCTACAGGCCGGCGCCGTATCGCATAGATTCGGGCCCGAAGCGGCGGACCGGTCTTCGGTCCGCCGTACTTTTCGGGGGCGGAACTTATTGACAGTTCCTCGAGTCTCTCCCATAGAATCAACTCGTGGAAACGAACGAACCCCAGGAAACCGACGAGGACCGGCGCTCCCGGGAACGCCGCGACGACGACCGCCGTACGGATCGCCGGTTTTCCATACCGACCGAGGCGAGCTCGGAGCGGCGCCGGACCGAAAGGCGCAAGGAAGACTAGACGGCCCTGGCGGCTCTCGGAGAGCGTCCTGCCCGCCGCGAACTATCCCCAGAAACCGTCCTTGAGATCACCGGCGAGGAGCCGGTGAAACAGGTGTTCGCCCCCTTCCCGCCGGACAGATAGCCTTCCCGCCCGGTAGGCGCGCGACGTCAGCCCCCTCTGCACCGAGTCGCAGATCGCGAGGTCTTCGTCCTGCACCTGGTTGCCGACGTCGATCGAGGCCCGGTTCCGGTCGACTGCCTCCGGGCTCGAGACGTCCGTGAAGTAGAAGTCGAAGACGACGCGGGAACGGTTGACCGAGAGCGGAAGAACCAGGTTCGTGTCCATCACGCCCTCGTACCAGTTGATCATGAAGTTCGGGTAGAGCCAGTAGTACAACGCCTTCTCTCCCTGCCGGACCGCTCCGACCTCCGCGACCGCGCCGTCCTGCGTCATCGGGCTCTGTTGAAGGCACCAGTTCCTGCCGTTTTCGATCGTGTACTGGCTGTAGTCGAGAACCGAGTTGAGGCCTTTGTGGAGGTGCGGAACGTGATACCCGCCATCCAGGAAGTTGTCGACGAACACTTTCCAGTTGCACTCGAACGTCCACTCCCGGCGCTCGAGGAAGTGATAGCGCTCGAGGTGGAGCGGCTGAAACTGCGCGACCAGCTCTCCGAGCGATTGCTCGAGCGAGGGACCGCTCGATTCCAGCCTGACGAATACGAACTTCTCCCACTCCGCGACAGAGATCGGGACGAGGCCGTTCCCGCTCTTTTCGAAGTGGCAGACCCCCGAGAAGTCGGGCGTTCCCTTGAGCTCGCCGGCAAGCGAATAGGTCCAGCCGTGGTACG
>JBDTXY010000467.1:0-2771 GCA_040005945.1 Acidobacteriota bacterium | reverse complement strand
AAGACGATCTCGACAGTTTTTTCAAGCTTCTCGAGGTCCGCATTGCGGCCCGTGAGCCGGTACCTGCGGCCCTTCCCGAGCGCGTCCGAGAACGGCTCCTCGACCTGATCGACGAGGGCGAAGTCGAGCCGCTCGCCCCGGCCCGTCTTCACCGTCTCGGACGCGGTGAAGGGGCCGAACTCGATCCGATTCCCGGCGACGACGGCCACGACGCGGCTGTGCAGCCGGGCGTCGAACTCGAGCTCGATGCCCGCGCCTTTTACGGTGAGCGCTCCCGCGGCGAACGGAAGCAAACCAACGGCGAGCAGCGCGGTTGCGACCACTCTCGCCCCCGGCAATGCCCGCCGAGCACGATTGACCCAAAGGCACGAGAGCAGGACTGACCCCTAGAAGTAGAGCCTGAGGCCCCACTGCAGCTCCCGCATGGGACCGGCGAGAGACGTGATCGTGCCGCCGGAGTCGCTGTCGATGAACGGATCCGGCTGGCCGAAATTCGGATGGTTGAAGAGGTTGTAAGCCTCGAGTCGGATCTCGATCGACAGATCCTTTCCGATGCCGAATCGCTTCGCGAGATAGAGGTCGAGGTTCGAGTAGTCGGGGCCCTCCAGGCTGTTCCGTTTCGCGTTGCCGAACGTGTAGGGCGCGGGAGCCGCATACGCGTTGGGATCGAACCATCCATTCGGCGACTGATGCGACACCGAGGGGTCGCCGACCTTGTCGGGCCGCACCGACCCGAAGGTTCCGGTGTTGGACGGATCCCCGCTGATCAGCGGCGTGAAGGGAAATCCGGAGCCGTAGGTGTAGATCCCGCCGAGCTGCCAGCCGCCGAGCACGGTGTCGAGGACTCCCGTCTTGTTGAGGAAGCGCTTGCCCTGGCCGAACGGCAGGTCCCAAGTGAAGCTCCCCACGAACCGGTGTGTCTGGTCGCCGTCCGACCGACCGTAGTCCGAAGCGACGTCGAGGCTGTTCTGGGGCCAGGGGGACGCGAGCCCGATCTCACCCTGGTCGCTCTTCGCCTTGCCGTAGGTATAGGAGGCGAGAAGCCAGAAACCGTGGGTCGACCGCTTGGAGATTTTCACCTGAGCCCCGTCGTACCGTGCCCGGCCGTCGTTTCGAATGGAGGCGAAATTGCCGTACTGGGGATAAGGGCGGCGCTCCTGGACGTCGCCGGCGGCGGGCGCGGGCTGGTTGAGATCGCGGAGCACCTGCAGCCGGTGCCCTCGCGTTCCCACGTACCCCACTTCGATGCTGGCGTCCCACGGCAGGCTCCGCTGTACCGAGAGGTTCCACTGGTCGTAGTAGGGGCTCCGAAACCTGCGGTCCACCGTGATCAGGATCGGGAACTCGGCGTCCTCGGGTGAGACCGGCGGGAAGCCCTCGTCCACGTGGGCCGCCGGCGTGACCCCGAAGTCGCTGAATCGGCTCACCGAGAAGAAGAAGGGCGGGTTGAAACCAAGCTGGAACGCCGTCCGGGGCTCCTCGTGGTTATAGAAGCGGCCCACGCCGCCGCGCACGACCCAGTCCTCGCTTCCGCCCGGCCTCCAGGCGAACCCGAGGCGCGGCGCCAGGTCGTTCCGGTCGACGTCGATCAGGCCGCGCGAGTTTCCGTTCTCGCCTGCCACGCGGAGCTGCCCCGTCGCGAAGTCGAGGTTGCTCTGGCGGTCGCGCGTCTCGACGGTCGGCTCCGTGTACTCGTAACGCAACCCCGCGTTGACCGTCAGGTGGTCGGTGATCTGGAAGTCGTCCTGGAGGAACGCGGCGTAATACCACGTCCGGTTCTTGACGTCGGTGATGTTCTGGATGTCCGTCTGCGACGCGAGCCCCAGGAACGCGTCCGCGAGCGGATCCCCGCTGGGATCTTCGGAGTTCTGATCGGTCGTGAACTCGCCGCTGAACGTGAACTTGCCGCGGGGCTGCGGGATCTGGAACAGGTTGAAGCGGGACTGTCGAACGACGGCGCCGCCTCGCAGAGTGTGCCGCCCGAGTAGGAACGTCAGCGTGTCCGAGAACTGCATCTCCTGGCTCAGCGTGTAGGTCGGGTTGAACTCGGGATCGCCGATGAACGCGTAGGAGTCGGGCGCGAAGGCGGCCAGGCCGTTGACGCGGTTATCGAGCGTTACGCCGGGGACCTGGAGGCTCGCCGGCGGAACGAAGGTGCCTCCGGCCGGAACGCCGACGTCCGTCGACAGGTGGTTGAACCCGCCGCGAAACTCGTTGAAGGAGTGATCCGAGAGCGTCTTCGAGTAACCGAGGACTCCGCCCCACGTCTTCCGCGTCGTGTCCCCGGTTCCATAGTCGCCGCCGCCGGCGATTCCCGGAAGGGGAGCCGGAATGAACCGCGTCTGGCGGATGTAGGAGCCGCGCAGGAACGCGGCGTCGCTCTGCGTGAAGTACTGGTCCAGGCGCAGGTCGCCCTGGTAGGTGTCCTGGGTCACCGTCGGGGAGACGACGTAGTTGTTCCGGAGACCGGGACGATTGGGGCTCGGATAGAGATTGATGAAGGCCTGGGCCAGTGCGGAAATGCGGCTCTGCGGGATCACGTTGCCGTCGAACGGCTGGCCCGTGGTGGGGTCGATGATGATCGGATTGCCTTCTTCCGAGAAGTCGCCGGCGCGCATCCTGTCGGTGGGGACCGAGAGCGTGAGGGTGTCGGAGCGCTTGGACTTCGTGCCCTGGAAATCGGCGAAGTAGAAAGTCTTCTCGCGGACGAGCGGTCCCCCGAGGGTTCCACCGAACTGGGAGTAGTCGAATGGCGGCTTCGACTGATCCTT